>JANXVP010000422.1 GCA_025351615.1 Ramlibacter sp.
TTTCACCACGTCGGTCATCGTGTTAGCGCTTTTCTGGTAGGCACAATGTCGAAAAATACGCGCAGGACCACGACGTGCCGTTCGGCAACTACGCCAGCCTGACGCGCGCGGCCGAAGTGCAGGAGCTGATCCAGGGCGAGATCGACCGCGTCAATCGGAAGTTCGCGCGGGTCGAGCAGATCAAGAAGTTTTTCCTGCTCGACACGCAGCTCTCGGCCGAGGACGAGGAGCTGACGCCGACCATGAAGCTCAAACGCGAGCTGGTCCAGACCAAATACGCCTCGCAGATCGAGGCGATGTACCGTTAACCAATTATTTTCAAGAAGGAGACAGCGATGAAACTCAAGTCCACCCTCGCCCTCGCGGTGCTGGCCCTCGGCGCCAGCCTGGCCGGCGCGCAGCAGCAAGGCGTCAGCAAGAACGAAATCCTGATCGGCACCATCCAGGACATGTCGGGGCCGCTGGCCGGCTACGGCAAGCAGGCCAAGGCCGGGATGCAGTTGCGGATCGACGAGCTCAACGAGCAGCAGGGCAGCGTGCATGGCCGCAAGCTGCGCCTGATCGCCGAAGACGACGGCTACGACCCGAAAAAGGCCGTGCTCGCCGCCCAGAAGCTGGTGAACCAGGACAAGGTCTTCATCGTCGCCGGGCACCTCGGCACCGCGCAGAATATGGCGGCGATGTCGGTGCAGTTCGAAAAGAACATCGTCAACTTCTTCCCGATCACGGCGGCCCGTGAAATGTACGAGCCGCTCAACAGGCTCAAGTACTCGTTCGCCGCCACCTACTACGACCAGATCCGCATCGCCCTGCCAAAGCTGGCGAAGGAAAAGAACCTCAAGAAGGCCTGCGTGATCTACCAGGACGACGACTTCGGGCAGGAGGTGCTCAAGGGCGGCGAGGCCGGCCTGAAGGCCGTCGGCATGGAATACGCGGAAAAGACCAGCTACAAGCGGGGTGCCACGGATTTCTCATCGCAGGTGGCGCGGATGAAAGCCGGCGGCTGCGAGCTGGTGGTGCTCGGCACGATCATCCGCGAGACCATCGGAACCGTGGCCGAGTCGCGCAAAACCGGCTTCAACCCGGTGTTCCTCGGTTCCAGCGCTCTCTATAGCGACCTGATCCACAAGCTGGGCGGCAAGGCCATGGACGGCATCTACGGAACCATGACAGTGCAGCACCCGTACCTGGACGAAGCGTCGCAGCCGCTGCGCTTCTGGGCCAACAAGTACAAGACGAAATTCAACGAGGACCCGACGGTGTTCTCGGTGTACGGCTACAGCATCGTCGATGCGTTCATCCAGGCAGCGCAGAAGGCCGGTCCCAACCTGACCACCGACAGCTTCGTCAAGGCCATGGACAGCATGACCTTCGAGCCGGACATGTTCGGCGCCCCGAAGAGCACCTACACGGCGACCAAGCGCCTGGGCAACGACCTGTCGCGCGTGTCGCAGATCGTCGACGGCAAGTGGAAGGTGATTTCGGACTACGTCAAGCCGTAAAGGCCACTACGATGCGGCCAGCATGCACCGCTTCCTCTCCGTCCTTGCCCTGATCGCCTTCACCGGTACCTCGTCGCAGGCACAGGCCCAGGACAACACCGACCTGATGCGCACGCCGGAGTGCCTGGCGGCCCGCAAGCAGCTCGACCAGATGTTTGACAAGGGCGGCCCGCGCGACCGACTGGACGAAGTTCGGCAACAGGCGGCGCAGAAGTGCCTGGGGCTGAAGGCTGCCCCCCTCCCGGAAAACCGGTTCCTGCCGCCGCCGGTGTCCGTGGAGCCGATCCGCCTGCGATCCGAGCCCGCCCTGTCGATGGCGGCTCCAGCGGCGCCATTGCCACCCCCGGTTGCCATCCCGCGGCCGCCGGTGGTCACCATCTGCGATGCCGCCGGGTGCTGGGACGCCGCGGGTGCCCGCTACAACCAGCAGGGTCCGGTTTTACTGGGTCCGCACGGCACCTGCACCCAGCAAGGCGGGTCAATGAACTGCCCCTGAGGGCCGGTCCAGCTACTGTGGCCTAATAGAGGGTTGTCATCATCCCGTTCCGGAGCACCCCATGGGCAATAAAATCGTTACCGAAGCCGACCGCAAAAGTACCCCCGCCGTGAAACCGATCGCCGGAGTCAGCCTGCGCCGCAATGGTGGCGGCCAAAAGGTCAGCCTGGAACGCGGCAAGGCAACGCGCAGCAAGAAGAACCCGGGCAAGCGTCCACACAAGGGCGGCTGATCCCGGTGGCAGGCGCCACCGAGCTCATTGGCTCGCGTCGAATGTGACCAGAATCTGCCCGGTCGTCACCTGCTGACCTGCCTCCACATGCACCACGGTGACGGTGCCGGCGCGGACCGCCGCGACCACGTGTTCCAGCTTCATCGACTCGATCACCAGCAATGAGGCGCCGTGCGCAACGCTGTTGCCTGGTTTTACGGCCACAGCGATCACCCTGCCGTTGAACGGCGCGCGTAGCTCCCTGGCAGCATCGGCGCTGCCGGTCGATGCCGGGGCCTCGAATGTCGCATCCGAGATGAACAGATCGCTGCCGGCGGCCTGCACATGCCAGCGCCCGTCCTGCAACTGCACGCTGGCGGCGTGCGCGGGCCGCAGTTGCTGCACCACGGTGCCCGCTTCCACCTCCAGCATCCCGTCGGACCGCTCGCGCACCCGCAGTTCCAGCAGATCGCCTCGATGCCGAAAGCGAAGCGGTCGAAAAAAGGGACACGGCAGGCGCTGCGCAGCGCCCCCTTTCTCTGGGCCCTGCGCCGAAAAGACGACCGCGAGGGAAGACGCCATCGCCATCTCCTTTTCCGTTTGCCGCAAGCGCATGCGGATCGTCCCGGCCTGCTCAGGCAAGAAAGTGACCAAGGCCTGGCCGGCACGGAATTGCCCATGGTCGAGACAGGCAGCGAGAAACGCCCGGTTGGTCGGCAGGCCAAGAAGTTGCAGGCGCCCGAGCGCCGCGACCAGCTGGTCGATGGCCTGCTCCCGGGTCGGCGCGTGCGCAATCAGCTTGCCCAGCATCGAGTCGTAGCAAGGAGACACAGCCATGCCTTCGGCGATGGCGTGGTCGAACCGCAGCAGGCCCTCAATCTGGGAGAAGCGCTGCACCATGCCGGAATGCGGCGTGAAGTCGTCGTCTTCGGCGCACAGGCGCACTTCGATGGCATGGCCGGCATAGCGCACTTGCTCCTGCTTCAGCGGCAGCGGCTCGCCCCGCGCCACCCGCAGCTGCCATTCGACCAGGTCCAGCCCGGTCACCGCTTCGGTCACCGGGTGCTCCACCTGCAGCCGGGTGTTCACCTCCATCAGGAAGAACCCGGAGTCCTGAAGCAGGAACTCCACCGTCCCCGCTCCGACGTAGCCCGCCGCCTGCGCCAGATCGACCGCGCACTGTCCCATGCGCCGCCGCAAGGCGTCATCCACCGCGGGACTCGGCGATTCCTCGATCAGCTTCTGGTGCCGGCGCTGCACCGAGCAATCCCGCTCGCCCAGATGAATGCAATGGCCATGCGCGTCGGCAAACACCTGCACTTCCACATGTCGCGGTTGCAACAGCGCGCGCTCGAGCAGCAGTTCGCCGGAGCCGAAAGCCGCCTGGGCTTCGGAACGGGCACTTTGCAAGGCTGCCTGCAAGTGCCTGGCTTCTGCCACCAGCCGCATGCCGCGTCCGCCGCCGCCTGCCGCTGCCTTCACCATCAGCGGCAGGCCGATGCGCTGCGCCTCCCTTTCAAAGCATTCGTCCGACTGGTCCTGGCCGTGGTATCCCGGCAGGCAGGGAATGCCGCTCGACTGTGCCAGCTGCTTGGCAGAGGACTTGTTGCCGAGCGCGCGGATCGCCGCAGGTGGCGGGCCGACCCACACCATGCCGGCATCGAGCACTGCCTGGGCGAAATCCGCGTTCTCGCTGAGAAAGCCGTAGCCAGGGTGCACTGCATCCGCACCCGAGGCGCGCGCCGCCGCGATCAGCTTGTCGATGCGCAGGTAAGAGTCCGCCGATGCGTTGCCGCCGAGCGCCTGCGCAGCCGTCGCTTCGCGCACATGCAGGGCCCGCGCGTCGACGTCCGAATACACGGCAACCGACTCGATCCCCATGCGATCGGCGGTCCGCACGATGCGGCGCGCGATCTCGCCGCGGTTCGCGATCAGCAGCCGTCGGATCCTGCTTCCAGCAAGACCGTTCATGCCCTGGACGGCCGCTTGGCGATACCCATCGTCCTGGCCACGATGCCGAGCATCACTTCATCGGCGCCGCCGCCGATCGAAGCAAGCCGGCCGTCGCGGAACGCATAAACCGTGAAGTCGCGGCTATCCGTGTCGCCGCGCGGAACAACGATCTGGCACCCAGCGGTGAACCCCGCAATCTGCAACTTCCAATCGCCCTGGTCGCTCCAGAACCACGGCACCACGTGATAAGGCGCCGGCTTGCCGAGCAACCGAGCCGCCAGGCAACGGGCGTGATCGACCGCGTTCTGCACCGACTCTAGCCGAACCATACCGCCCGCGTACCGGTTAGGGTAGGCGGCACAGTCCCCGATTGCCGATATATCGGGATCTTCGGTCGCGAGGTTCTCGTCCACCACGACACCGTTGGCGACCGGTAAGCCCGCATCCGCCGCGAGTTCGGCGTTGGGGATCACGCCGATGCAAACCAGCACCAGCGAACCCGGCAGCACAGTGCCGTCGGCGAGTTCCACGCCGGTCACCCGCACAGAATCACCCAACAGGCGCACCACGCCGGTGCCGAGATGGAAGCGAATGCCTTGGCGCTGATGCTGACGGATGAACGCTTCCGACATCACGGCAGTTATCGCCCGTCCCATCGGCAGGAGTGTGGTCTCCACGACGTCCACTTGCGCCCCTCGCGCAGCGGCGACGGCGGCGGCTTCGAGGCCAAGGAACCCGGCACCTATGACCACGATGGCATCTGCCGCATGCATCGCCACGCGCAGCGCCTCCGCCTCCGCCTGGGTCCGCAGCGCATGGACACCCGCGAGATCGTGGCCCGGCACCGGCAGCGGCCGGTTGCGGGTACCCGTCGCGAGCACGAGGTGCCCGTACTCCAGCATCTCGTCCGTGGCGGTGATGACCCGGCGCGCTTCGCGGTCAATGGCGACAACACGGGTGTCGCCACGCACCTCAATCGCATGCTTGTCGAAGAATGTCTGCGGCCGGAACGGCAGCAGATCGGCATTGCCGTCACCTTGCAAATACGATTTCGACAGTGGAGGCCGCTGGTACGGCAGCCCCTGCTCGTCCCCAACGAGGCGCACCCGCCCTGCATAGCCGCCTTCCCGCAACGAGACCGCGAGCTGGTAGCCGGCCTGCCCTGCGCCCACGATCAGGACACCGGCGGGGCCGATCAAATCTGGCGCTCTGGAACATGCACCACGAAACCGTCGAGGGCCGGGGTCACGTGGATCTGGCAACTCAGCCGGCTGTTCGGCTGGCGCATAATTGCGGTGCCGTCCAGCAGCGCGTCCTCGTCGTCGGTCATCGCGGGCAACAGGTGCAACTGGTCCGGCTCTACGGACACGTGGCAGGTCGCGCACATGGCGTTGCCTCCGCATTCGCCGACGATGCCCTCCAGCCCATGGCTGGTGGCGGCGAACATGATCGTGTTGCCAACGGCAACATCGAGCGTCTCGCGGGCGCCGTGGAACTGGACGAAGGTGATTTCAGGCATGCGTCATTGAGTCCTATGCAATCTAAGCGGCAGGCTGGCGAGCCCGCGCAACGTGTTGTTGAAACGCCGGCGCGGCTCACCGACGATCTCAATGGCGGCGACCTTGCGGGCCAGGGCCTGCAACACGACCTCGCCCTCGAGCCGCGCCAGCAGTTGGCCAACGCAGGCATGCACGCCCGAACCGAAGCCGACATGACCCACTGTCTTGCGAGCGATATCGTAATCCTCCGGGCGCCCCCACTTGCGAGGGTCGCGATTGGCCGCACCGAGGAACATGAGAACCTTCTCTCCCTCGTCAATATGGAAGCCGCCGACCTCGACGGGTCGGGTGGTGGTGCGGAAGAACGTCTGCACCGGACTCTCGAACCGCACCGCCTCCTCGAACGCGGCGCGGGCGAGACCAGGGTTCGCGCGCAGCTTCTGGAACTGCTCGGGGAAACGTGAGAGGCAGAACAGCGCCGCACCAAGCCCGCTGACAGTCGTGTCGACGCCTGCGGTAAGCAACGAGCGCACTACCATCGGCGCCTCGTCCTCGGTCAACTCTCCGGTGGCGACGGCTGCATGTATCTGTGCGCCAAATCCGTCATCGCTCAGATTTTTCCGCTCGGACTGCGCCCGCACCCAGGCCATCACGGGCTCCGCGTCGCGAACCGCCTCGGCAAACAGCTCGTTTCGCGGCCCAAAGGAATTGAACACCATGTTGCCGTAGGGCAACAGGTTATGCCGATGGCCCTGAGGCATTCCGATGGCGTCGGGGAACACCGCCAGCGGGAAGGCTTCGGAGAGCTCCGGTACGGCGTCGAAGCTGTCCCGCCCCAGCAACTCGTCGATCATGGTGTCCGCAGCCGCAGCGAACCGCTCCTTGAGCGTCTTCATAGCGGCTGGCGAGAGCACGCGGTTGAGCACTTTGCGGGTGCGATCATGGAACGGCGGGTCGGTTTCAAGCACCAGGCTCGGGAGGCGCCAGGGCGGTTCCTTCTTGAAATCCGAGAGCCCAACGCCGCGCGCGCTGGAGAACGTTTCCCAGTCGTTCAGGACGCGATGCACCTCGTCGTAGCGCGCGACCGCCCAAATCTCGTACTTGGCAAGCCGCACCACCGGACCAGCATCGCGTAAGGCCGCATGGACCGGGAACGGATCGGCGAAGAACTCGCGCGAAAACGGATCCGCGGTCGAGACCGGCGGCGTGATCGCCACGTCCATGGCAGCTCCCTTATGTCGATCGGATTTTGCGAGCGAGGGAAGCAGGTTCAGGCAGGGGTCGCAACGCTCTTATAATATGTTCCTGGCGCCCACCT
>JANXVP010000456.1 GCA_025351615.1 Ramlibacter sp.
GACGAGCAGGTGGTGCAGGATCGCAACTGGATTTCTTCCCGCAAGCCAGCGGACATCCCGGCTTTCAATGCAAGATTCGCCGACGTTTTGCGCTCGCGCGGCCGAGCAGGCGGGGCCACCCAAGCCGACATGGGGTCGTCGAGCGCGGGAGAAGGCGGTTGAGGATCAGGCAGCGGGGAAGCTTGCCTCATCTGCCCTTGACTTTGACTCCCGCGGCTTTCCTTGCCTTGACCGGAGCCTTCGCCTCCGCCTTGCCCAGCCTGGACAGGTCCAGTTCGACCCAGGCCGGTGCATGATCGCTCGCGCCTTCCTCGCCTCGCACCCAGGCACCGACGCCGGCGCTCACCAATGCCGGACAACCACTCCTGCGACCGCCGCCTCGAGATACCGGCTCTGGTCATCCGCAAGCCATGTATTCCTTCCTGCGGGGTGATCCTTGAAGCTGGCAGCAGCGCCAGCTCCGTCTGAATGCATGGTCCTGTAAGTGCCACTGAGCGTGCGTAGGACGAGGCACCCTCGCGCGTGTCGGAGGGTGGGACGCCGTCTTGTGATGTTTGCGGCTACCTTGAGCGGCAGCAGCGGACTGCATGGCGCATCCGCGGGAAGCAAAGCTGACCAGCTCGGCGGTGCGCTAGCTTTTTGTCTTCTTGCGGCTGAAGGCTTCCCCGCCCCCGCTACCGCCGCCATCCGCAAAATCGTGCGGATCGAGCTTGTCGCGAGCCGGCTTCTGCGGCGCTTCGATGATCTCGCTGGCGCTGTTGCCACCCCCCAGGCCGGGCGCTGGATGCGGAGTGAGCGGGATGCCTTCATCGCTGGCGGGGGGTCCGTGCTTGGTGTCATTGAGGCTGGTGGCCATGATTGCTCCGATGGGGAATTTTGTCTTGCGTGGTCTGCGACAGTTTGCGCGCCCGATGTCGTCCGGGCACCCCGCGAATTTTCCGAATGCAGGTGCCGTCCTACACTGGCGCTGCGACAGTAATGTGATAACCGGACATCCCAAACTTCAATTGAAGGACTTCCAATGCGCGTGGACATCTATCGCCGGCCCGAAACCCACCACAAGCTGTCGTATCTCGTGGTGCCTGAGGGACGCGCGATCCCGCAAGAAGCCACCAATGTCGACTGGGTCAGCGAGAAGCGGGGAATCGATCTGGACGAATCGCGTTCCGGCTGGCCGGACCTGGGCATCGACGAGCCACAGCGCCAGCTTCGGGAGAAAGGCTACGCAATCACCGGCGTGCTGCATCAGGTTCAGGAATAGCCGCCTCAACGTTCGATTCGCCGCAGCGCCCGCTCGCTCGCCTTGCGCTTCTTTTCAGCGTCGGCGCGGTCCTCCGATCTTTCCTCCAGCCGCAGTTCGCGCTCGTGCGCAAAGTGTTCGTGGCGCGCTGCCCGCGAGGCAGGCCCCATCGGCGGCATGATGGCCGGAACCATCGGAGGCGCCGGCTCCTGCGGGGCAGGGATTTGCGCCAGTGCCGCACCGCCAGCAAGGCAGAGGGCGAGGATCAGGAATAGCTTGCGCATGTGAGGCTCCCGGTTCATGCCGCCATCGTGCCTCAGCCGGGAATAGCCGCTTGTAGGCCATTGGCTGAAACCGAGAGCGCGGCGAAAGTTCAGGCGTGTTCCCTGGCGTAGTTGGCGATGCCGTCCATGATTTCCTTGCGCGCCGCGTCGGCACCGGCCCAGCCAATGATCTTGACCCACTTGCCCGGCTCGAGGTCCTTGTAGTGCTCGAAAAAATGGGCGATCGTTTTCAGCCGCAGCGGGTTCAGGTCTTCGGGCTTTTGCCACTGCGTGTAGATCGCCAGGATCTTGTCGGTCGGCACGGCCAGCACCTTGCCGTCCATGCCGGCCTCGTCCTCCATCATCAGGATGCCGATCGGGCGGCAGGTCACGACCACGCCCGGAATCAGCGGCACCGGCGTGATCACCAGCACGTCGACCGGATCGCCGTCGCCGCTGATGGTTCGCGGCACGTAACCGTAATTGGTCGGGTAGTGCATCGACGTGCTCATGAACCGGTCGACGAAGATCGCGCCCGATTCCTTGTCCACCTCGTACTTGACCGGGTCCGCGTTCATCGGGATTTCGATGATCACGTTGAAGGAGTCTGGGACATGCTTGCCGGGAGAGACTTTGTCGAGGGACATGATTTTTGCAGGTGGGTAGGGTTGAACTTTAGACCTAGGGCTAACCCTGATTTTACTTTCCTCCGCCTCTGCTTTGGCCACGACCCGGGGAATCGTCGGAGGTTTCCGCTTATATTTCGCCCGTTGGCCAATCGTCTCCGTCTGTAGGGAGCAACGAGGAAGCAACGCAGCGGGGGCTCCGCAGCGTTGCCCCCTCCAAGCGAAAACAACGGAAGGAGAAACCCCAAATGACAGGCAACTCGGCGCTGATACTGGCGCTCGTCTGCGGCTTTGCAGCCGTGGCATATGGATTCTGGGCCCGAGGCTGGATCCTCGCGCAAGACCCGGGCAACGCCCGCATGCAGGAAATCGCGGCAGCCATCCAGACCGGCGCTGCCGCCTACCTGGCCCGGCAGTACAAGACCATCGCGATCGTCGGCGTGGTGCTGGCGATCCTGATCGGTGTCTTTCTCGACCTCCAGAGCGCGATCGGCTTCGTCATCGGCGCGGTGCTTTCCGGCGCCTGCGGCTTCATCGGCATGAACGTCTCGGTGCGCGCCAACGTGCGCACCGCCCAGGCGGCGACACGTGGCATCGGCCCGGCCCTGGACGTCGCTTTCCGCGGTGGCGCCATCACCGGCATGTTGGTGGTCGGCCTGGGCTTGCTGGGCGTGACGGGCTTCTACTGGTTCCTGGCTGGCAACGGCAACCTGACGCCGGACCGCAACTTGGCCAAGCTGCTGAATCCGCTGATCGGCTTCGCCTTCGGCTCGTCGCTGATCTCGATCTTCGCCCGTCTGGGCGGCGGCATTTTCACCAAAGGCGCCGATGTGGGCGCCGACCTGGTGGGCAAGGTCGAAGCCGGGATTCCCGAGGATGACCCGCGCAATCCTGCCGTGATCGCCGACAACGTCGGCGACAACGTCGGCGACTGCGCCGGGATGGCGGCTGACTTGTTCGAGACCTACGCAGTCACCCTGATTGCCACGATGGTGCTGGGCGCGTTGCTGATCAGCGGCTACCCGACCAACGCGGTGCTGTATCCCCTGGCCCTGGGCGCCGTGTCGATCGTCGCTTCGATCATCGGCTGTTTCTTCGTCAAGGCAAGGCCCGGCATGGTGAATGTCATGCCCGCGCTGTACCGCGGTCTCGCGGTGGCTGGCGTGCTGTCGCTGATCGCCTTCTATTTCGTCACGACCTGGCTGATGCCGGACAACGCCGTCACTGCCACCGGCACGCAAATGCGCCTGTTCGGCGCCTGCGCCGTTGGCTTGGTGCTGACCGGCGCGCTGGTCTGGGTCACCGAGTACTACACCGGGACCCAGTACGCTCCGGTGCGCCACATCGCCCAGGCATCGACCACGGGTCACGGCACCAACATCATCGCGGGCCTGGGCGTCTCCATGCGCTCCACCGCGTGGCCGGTGGTCTTCGTGTGCATCGCCATCCTGGTGTCGTTCAACCTGGCCGGGCTGTACGGCATCGCGATTGCAGCGACGGCGATGCTGAGCATGGCCGGCATCGTGGTGGCGCTGGATGCCTATGGCCCCATCACCGACAACGCCGGCGGCATCGCCGAAATGGCGGACCTGCCCTCTTCCGTGCGCGCCGTCACCGACCCGCTGGACGCTGTCGGCAACACGACCAAGGCAGTCACCAAGGGCTACGCCATCGGCTCCGCAGGACTGGCCGCACTGGTGCTGTTCGCCGACTACACCCACAAGCTGGAAAGCTACGGTCAGGCGATCAGCTTCAACCTGAGCGACCCGATGGTGATCGTCGGCCTGTTCATCGGCGGGCTGATTCCCTACCTGTTCGGCGCGATGGCGATGGAGGCAGTCGGCCGCGCCGCCGGTGCGGTGGTGGTCGAAGTGCGCCGGCAGTTCCGCGACATCCCGGGCATCATGGCAGGCACGGCCAAGCCGGAGTACGGCCGCGCCGTGGACATGCTGACGACGGCGGCGATCAAGGAAATGATCATCCCGTCCCTGCTGCCGGTGGTGGTGCCGATCGTGGTCGGACTGGTCCTGGGCCCGAAGGCACTTGGCGGCCTGCTGATGGGAACGATCGTGACCGGGCTGTTCGTGGCCATTTCGATGTGCACAGGCGGCGGCGCCTGGGACAACGCCAAGAAATTCATCGAGGACGGCAACCACGGCGGCAAGGGATCGGAAGCCCACAAGGCGGCCGTCACCGGCGATACGGTGGGCGACCCTTACAAGGACACGGCCGGCCCGGCCGTGAACCCGCTGATCAAGATCATCAACATCGTGGCGCTGCTGATCGTGCCGCTAGTGGTCAAGTTCCATGGCGGGGATGCGGCCGCCGCGCCGTCAATTCCGATGGCAACGCCGGCGGCCGTCAGCGCCCCCGCGCCAACCTCCACCGGTTCGGGCATGCCCGCGCCGAACCAGACGCTTCCGGCCGGAGCGGCCGCAGTGCCGACCCCCGCCAAATAGGCCTCAGCCTCCAGACTTGAGTACTGCGCGCCATGAGGATCCGTGAATGACCGAGCTCGTTGTCCGCCGCCTGTTGATCGACATGGAGGCGCCTTTTGACCGCCACTGGTGTGGCGGGGACGCCTTCCGCAGCGCCTTGTTCAATGCATTGTCGATGAGCTTTCCCGTTGGCGAACAGTTCTTCATCGACTCGGTACGAGCCGGTTTCGACTTGCTGCCCTCCGGGCTGCGGGAGAAATGGCGCGCCCAAGTCCAGGGCTTTGTGGGCCAGGAGGCGACGCACCGGCGTCTGCACTCGCTGTTCAACACCCACCTGGAACGGCAGGGGCTCGTCAATGCGTGGGGCCCGCGCGCGCAGGCGAGGATGAAACTGCTGGAAGGCCAGGATCCGCGCCACATGCTGGCGATCACCGCGGCCAACGAGCACTTCACTGCCATCCTGGCGGACTGGATGCTGCGCAATGCCGACCTGCTCGGCAGCACCGACCAGCGCCTGTCCACGCTCTGGCTTTGGCACAGTGCCGAGGAGTCAGAGCACAAATGCACCGCTTTCGACCTGTACCAGGCGACCGGCGGAAACCACGAATGGCGAATCCGGTGGTTCCGGCGCGTCACGCTGGTCTTTTTGAGCGACACCTTGCGCCAGACGGTCGCCAATCTGCGCAGCGACGGTAGCTTGTGGAAGTGGAGCACCTGGAGCAGCGCCGCTGCTTACCTGTTCGGCAAGCGCGGCCTGGTGCGCCAGACCTTCAGGCCGTGGCGCGATTACAGGCAGCGCGATTTCCATCCAAGCCAGCACGACAGCACGCCGGCCGAGCGCTGGCTGGCCGACTACAGCGATCGCTACCTGCCCATCGGCGGCTGACAACCCGCCAGCTCCCGGTCAACCTCAGCGGCTGGTCCAGGGCGCTGTTGCCTGACAATGCGGCATGCAACTTCACTATATCGCGAACGCATCCCAGGCTTCAGCCGCAGGCCGCACCATTGCTGTCATCGATCCTTCGGACGGCCAGCCATTCGATGAAATGCAGCGCGGCACCGCGGAAGACATCGACAGCGCCGTCGGCGCTGCCCGCCAGTGCTACGAGGCAGTCTGGTCCAAGCTGAGCGCGGCCGAGCGCGGCCGGCTGTTGATGCGCCTGTCGGCAAAGATCGCGGAGCACGCGCAGGAACTGGCCGGAATCGAACAGCGAGATTGCGGCAAGCCGACGAAGCAGGCGCGCGCGGATGCGCTCGCGCTGGTGCGCTACTTCGAGTTCTACGCCGGCGCCTGCGACAAGCTGCACGGCGACACCATTCCGTATCTCGACGGCTACAGCGTCTTCACCTGGCGTGAACCGCACGGCGTCACCGGCCACATCATTCCCTGGAACTACCCGATGCAGATTTTCGGACGCAGTGTCGGCGGTGCGCTCGCCGCCGGGAACGTCTGCGTCGTGAAGCCCTCGGAGGACGCCTGCCTCTCGCTCATCCGCGTGGCCCAGCTCGCCGCCGAAGTCGGCTTTCCCGCCGGCGCGATCAACATCGTCACCGGCTACGGCCACGAGGTCGGCGATGCGCTGGCGCGCCACTCCGGCGTCGACCACATCAGCTTCACCGGCAGCCCGAACGTGGGAACGTTGATCCAGCAGGTCGCAGCCGAGCGGCACTGTCCCGTGACGCTCGAGCTGGGCGGCAAGAGTCCGCAGATCATCTTCGACGACGCCGACCTGGAGGCGGCGCTGCCGACGGTGATCAATGCGATCGTGCAGAACGCGGGGCAGACCTGTTCGGCCGGCTCCCGCCTGCTGGTGCAGGACTCGATCTACGAAGCGGTGCTCGAGCGCCTGGGCATTGCGTTCGAGAATCTGCGCGTCGGTCCTGCGGCGATGGACCTGGATGTCGGGCCCCTGATCCGGGCCAGCCAGCAGCAGCGGGTCTGGGACTTCCTGTCGGATGCGCAGGTTGCGAACATCCCCATGGTCGCGCAAGGCCGGGTGGTCGATGAGGCGCCGGAGACCGGCTTTTACCAGGCGCCCACGCTGCTGCGCGACGTGCCTGTGAACCACCGCCTGGCACAGGAGGAAGTATTCGGTCCGGTACTGGCTTCGATGAGTTTCAGGGACGAGGATCATGCGGTGCAGCTCGCCAATGCGACACGGTTCGGGCTGGTGGCGGGCATCTGGACCCGCGATGGCGGCCGGCAACTGCGAATGGCCAGACGCGTGCGCAGCGGCCAGGTCTTCATCAACAATTATGGGGCGGGCGGCGGCGTGGAATTACCTTTCGGCGGCGTGAAATCCTCGGGTTACGGTCGCGAAAAGGGCTTCGAGGCGCTCTATGGCTTTACCACCCTCAAGACCGTGGCGATCCGCCACGGCTGAACCGCCGGCGCAGTACCGCCTGGAGCCTGCCGCAAACCCGTTTTAAGGGCGTGCGCTTCGAAATCAGCAACAATCGTGCCTTGAGTTCATGCACTGGAGCTGAAATGCGGATCAAGGACAAATCCATCATAGTCACCGGTTCCGGCGGCGGCATCGGCGAAGGCATCGCGAAGCGACTGGCCGCCGAAGGCGCCCGGGTGATCGTCAACGACATCAACGCGGCGATGGGAGAGAAGGTCGTTGCCCAGATCAACGCGGCCGGCGGAACAGCGTCCTTCTTTGCTGGCGACGTGACCCGGTCGGACGATGTCAAGGCACTCGTCGCTGCTGCTGTCCAGCGCCATGGCAAGCTCGACGTGATGGTCAACAACGCCGGCTGGACCCACCGCAACCGGCCGGCGCTGGAGGTGAGCGAGGAAGAATTCGACAAGTGCTTCGCCGTGAACATGAAGAGCATTTACCTGTCGACGATCCACGCGGTGCCGGCGTTCAGGGCCAACCAGGGAGGCAGCTTCATCAACATCGCTTCCACGGCGGGCGTGCGGCCGCGTCCCGGCCTGACCTGGTACAACGGGTCCAAGGGCGCGGTCATCACCACCAGCAAGTCGCTCGCAGCCGAATTCGGGCCAGACAACATCCGCGTCAACTGCATCAATCCGGTGTTCAACCCCGACACCGGCCTGTCGGCCGAATTCGCCGGCGGTCCCGTCGACGATGCGCGCCGCGCCAGGTTCGTGGCCACGATTCCGCTCGGCCGGTTCTCCACCGCGCTCGACGTCGCCAACGCGGCGCTCTACCTTGCGAGTGACGAAGCCGCTTTCATTTCAGGGATTTGCATCGAGGTGGACGGCGCCCGCTGCGTCTGACGCTTCACAATCGGACCCATGGCCGGGCGCACCATCCCCCTGATTGACCAGCGCGCGGCCGCTCGCGCGGCGGTTGTTCCGGCGCGACCGATCGCCGCCGATGGCCTGCTTGCCGATGCGCTTGGGAGGCCCTTGCGCGACCTTCGGATCAGCGTGACGGACCGCTGCAACTTTCGCTGCAGCTATTGCATGCCCAAAGAAGTGTTCGACAAGGACTACCCCTACTTGCCGCATTCCGACCTGCTCACCTTCGAGGAAATCACCCGCATCGCCGGACAGTTCGTCGCGCATGGCGTGCACAAGATCCGGCTGACGGGCGGCGAGCCGCTGCTGCGCAAGAACATCGAAATCCTGATCCGGCAGCTCGCCGCGCTCCGTACAGTCGATGGGGAGCCGCTGGACATCACGCTCACGACCAATGGCTCGCTGCTGGCACGCAAGGCCGCAGCCTTGAAGGCAGCCGGCCTTCAGCGCGTGACAGTCAGTCTGGACGGCCTCGACGACGGTGTGTTCCGGTCCATGAACGACGTCGACTTTCCGGTCGCCGAAGTGCTCAAGGGCATCGACGCCGCACGGGAGGCGGGGCTCGGTCCCATCAAGGTGAACATGGTGGTCAAGCGCGGCACCAACGACCACGAGATCCTGCCGATGGCGCGGCATTTCAGGGGCACCGGCATCGTGCTGCGCTTCATCGAATACATGGACGTCGGGGCCACCAACGGCTGGCGCATGAACGAGGTGATGCCGTCCGCCGAGGTCTTGAAGCACATTCGATCCGAGCTGCCGCTGGTGCCGCTCGAACCTTCGGCAACGGGCGAAACCGCCGGGCGCTGGGGCTATGCCGACGCGCATGGCAGGCACGCGAAGGACGCCGGGGAAATCGGGGTGATCAGCAGCGTCACGCAGGCGTTCTGCGGCGACTGCAACCGGGCCCGGCTTTCCACCGAAGGACAGCTGTACCTGTGCCTGTTCGCCACCCAGGGCCATGACCTGCGCTCACTGGTGCGTGGCGGCGCCAGCGACGCGGAGCTGGTTTCCGCCATCGCCGCCATCTGGCAGGGCCGCACGGACCGTTATTCGCAGCTGCGCTCCACGCTGGCGCCCGACACCGGCACCGGGGCACGCCGCGTCGAGATGAGTTACATCGGAGGCTGAGTGACCAGTTCATCGGATATCACGGGCCTGGTGCTGGCGGGGGGGCGTGGCTCGCGCATGGGCGGCGTGGACAAGGGGCTGCAGAACTTCAACGGCGTTGCGCTGGCGCTGTCCACCCTGATGCGCCTGCAGCCGCAAGTCGGCGAGCTGATGGTCAACGCCAACCGCAATCTCTCGGCATACGAAGCCTTCGGCGCGCCGGTCTGGCCAGACGTCCTGGCGGACTACGCCGGGCCGCTGGCGGGTTTTCTCACCGGGCTGGAGCGCTGCGAGACAAAGTGGCTTGTCACTGTGCCCTGCGACACGCCGCTGTTCCCCACCGATCTGGTCGCGCGACTGGTGCGGGCCGCCGACCAGGATGATGCCGAGATCGCGATGGCGGCGGCTCGCGAACGAGACGGCCAGCTGCGCGGCCAGCCAGTGTTCTGCCTGCTGCGGGTCGAATTGCTGGAAAGCCTGGTCCGCTTTACCCATGGCGGCGGCCGCAAGATCGACACATGGACGGCGCAGCACCGCACCGCGGTCGTGGCTTTCGACGCGCCCCATGATGATCCGCGGGCTTTCTTCAACGCCAACACGCTGGCCGAACTGCACCAGCTGGAGCAGCGATGAAAAGCATCGCGGAAATCGCGGCGCAGTTGCAAGGTTATGACCCGCAGGCGCTGAACGCCGATCTGGTCAATCTGTTCCTGGCGCAACTGGTTGAGCCGGTGCGGGAGACCGAGGAAGTCGGCGTGTTCGACGCCCTGGGCCGGGTGCTGGCCCAAGACCTGGTGTCGCCGATCAGCGTGCCTCCGCACGACAACTCCGCGATGGACGGTTACGCCTTCAACGGCTCGCAACTGGGCGCCGATTCGCCGCTGACCCTGAAGATCGTTGGAACGGCGTTGGCCGGCAGGCCCTGGCAAGGCGATGTGGCTGCGGGTCAATGCGTCAAGATCATGACCGGCGCGATCATGCCAAGGGGGCTGGACACCGTCGTGCCGCAGGAGCTGGCGGCCCTGCGGAATGCTGAAATCAGTTTCCCGCCGAATCTTGTTCGACCCGGCGACAACCGCCGATTGAAGGGCGAGGATTTGCAGCAGGGCCGAATGGCGTTGCCCGGGGGAGAGCGTCTGCTGCCGGCTGCAACCGGCCTGGTCGCCAGCCTGGGGCTCAAAACGGTTCGCGTGCGGCGCAAGCTGCGTGTGGCTTACTTCTCGACGGGCGACGAAATCCTGAGTCCGGGCGAAGCGCTGCGCGAAGGGGCCGTCTACGACAGCAACCGCTACACCGTGTTCGGCCTGCTGTCCCGGCTGGGATGCGAGGTGATCGACATGGGTGTCGTGCGCGACGAACCAGCGCTGCTCGAGGCGGCCTTGTCGGAGGCGGCGCAGCGGGCAGACGCGATCATCACCAGCGGCGGCGTCAGCGTCGGCGAGGCCGATTACACCCGGGCGACGATGAAAAAGCTCGGCGACGTCGCGTTCTGGCGCATTGCGATGCGGCCGGGCCGACCGATGGCTGTCGGGCGCGTCGGCAACGCGCTGCTTTTTGGCCTGCCTGGCAATCCAGTCGCCGTGATGGTCACCTTCCTGGCATTCGTGTGTCCTGCGCTGCTGCGCATGATGGGCGCGCGCCCGTCCCCGCTGCCGCTGCTGAAAGCGCGCAGCCAGGAGGCGATGCGCAAGAAGCCTGGACGCACCGAATACCAGCGCGGCATCGTGACCCAGATGCAGGACGGGAGGTTGTCGGTCTACGGCACCGGCAATCAGGGGTCCGGCGTCCTCAGCTCGATGGTGCAGGCCAACGGCCTGATCGTGCTGCATCACGCGCAAGGAAACGTCGCCGCCGGCGAGGAGGTCGATGTGATGATGTTCGAGGGCGTGGTCTAGTCCGGCGGGACTTGATGCCCGCGGCCCAGGTGCAAATGGCGGCCCGGGACCGTCTCATAGCCGCACTCGCCTTAACATCGGAAGATGTCCACGCGCCAACTCTCGACCCCGTCGGTCTCCTGCGTCATCCCCGCTTTCAACGAGGCGGCCAGCCTGGGTGCGACGCTCGCAACCATGCTGGCGACCTTGCGGCCGCTGGCCGGCCGGGTAGAGGTGGTCGTGGTC
>JANXVP010000458.1 GCA_025351615.1 Ramlibacter sp.
CTTTCGCAAAAAGGGGATCGAGGTGTTGCTGATGGCCGACCGGGTCGACGAATGGGCGTTGAACCACCTCCAGGACTTCGACGGAACGCCGATGCAGTCGGTCGCTCGCGGCGCCGTTGATCTGGGCAAGCTGCAGGACGAGTCCGAAACGAAAGCTGCCGAGGTGGCCGCGGAGACCTTCAAGCCGGTGCTCGACAAGTTGAAGGAGGCGCTAAAGGACAAGGCGCAGGATGTGCGGGTGACCACGCGCCTGGTCGATTCACCGGCCTGCCTGGTGGTGCAGGACGCAGGGATGAGCATGCAACTTGCGCGCATGCTCAAGCAAGCCGGCCAGAAGATCCCTGACGTCAAGCCGGTGCTGGAAGTGAACGCCGACCATGCGCTGGTGAAAAAGCTCGAGAACTCCCCCCATTTCGACGATCTGGCACACATCCTGTTCGACCAGGCGCTGCTGGCGGAAGGCGGCTTGCCCGACGATCCTGCAGCTTATGTTCGCAGGGTCAACGCGCTGCTGGTCTAGCTGGATTCGAAGCCGCCGGCGGTCCGCAGCGGCTTCGTTTTTTCATTGGACAGCATTCCTATCAGCTCGGCGGCGGCGCCTGGCTGCAGCACCCGCGTGCAGACCGCTGCTGTGTAGACCGTCGCCAGTTCGAACTGCTTTGGCAATGCTCCGGCCAGCTGGACTCCGGGGGTGTACAGGATCTCGGTGACCTGGGTGCAGCCCACCAGGTCCTGCCCGGTTGCCAATGCCATTTCGCGCATCGCCGTCGCGCCGTTGGGAAAGGGCCGGAGCCTGCCGGCGAGCTCCTGGTCAAGCCCAAGCGCCTTCAGGACCTTGATGAAGTGGATGCCTGCGGTCGCCTTGACGGGGTCGGGGAAATAGATTCCCGAGGCTTTGCGAAACAACGCCGACAAGTCAGCCGCAGAGTCGATAATCGGCAGAGCTTGGCCCACCTTGACGGCGATGCCGGTGCGGACGACACCGAGCGCCATCGCGCTCCGAAGCACGACATGCCCTTGCTGCTCCAATTCCGTGATCAGCGCTTCGGTCAGGATCACGACATCGCAGGGCGCGCCCGACAGCAGCTTGTCCCTCATCAGGCCCACCGCTCCAAAGCTTGCCTCGATGCTGATGCCGGTCGCGGCTTCGAACTGCGCCTGCAACTGGCCCACCAGCGCCTGTGCGGCGCCGCCGCTGATCAGATGCAAAGGCTTCATCATTCCACCTTGATATGCGCAGCGGTGATCACCTTCGCCCACTTGGCGATGTCGTCCCGGATGTACTTGTCGAACACCGCCGGACTCATCACCATCGGTGTCGCACCTTGCTTGCCCCACTGCAGGCGCACGTCGGGCTGGGCTGCAATTTTCGAAATCGCCTCATTGAGCCGGTCGACGATGGCGCGTGGTGTGCCTTTTGGCGCCATCAAACCCAGCCAGATCGTGGCTTCGTAATTGGGAATGCCGGATTCGTGCACGGTCGGCACATCCGGCAAGACACTTGAGCGCTGGCGTCCCGTGGTCGCAATGGCCTTGACCTTGCCCGCCTTCACCTGTTCGGACATTGTCGTGACTGCGTCGAACATCATGTCGACCTGCCCGCCGATCACGTCAGTCCGGGCGCCGGAGCTTCCCTTGTACGGGATGTGCACCAAGTAGACGTCGCCCATGCTCTTGAACAGTTCGCCAGCCATGTGATAGGGCGTGCCGGGCCCGGACGAGGCGTAGTTGAGCTTGCCGGGCTGGGCCTTCGCCAGTTGCAGCAGTTCCCTGATGTTCGACGCCTTGAGCGACGGGTATGCGACCAGCACCAGATCCGAATAGTTGATCGGCGCCACGCCGACAAAGTCACGGGTGAGCGCGAACGGTTTGTTCGGGATCAGCGTTTCGTTCACGGTGTGCGCGTTCGACATCAGCAGCAGGGTGTAGCCGTCCGGGGGCGACTTGGCCGCCATGTCGGTGCCGATCACCGAACCCGCGCCGGGACGGTTTTCCACCACGAAGGATTGTCCCAGCATCTCCTGCAACCGCTGAGCGATGTAGCGGGCGTAGTTGTCAGCCGGACCGCCGGTGGCAAAGGGCACGATGATTTTGACGGGACGGCTTGGGTAGGTTTGTCCAAGCGCAGGGCCGGCGAGCAGCGAACAGGCCAACCCCAAGGCGAAGAACACGGGGCGAACGATCTTGAGGTGCATGCCCATTGCCTATTCAACCTTGCCGATCTTCTTCACCACGTCCGCCATGCGCCTGGCATCAGCCTGCACATACTTCTCGAATTCGGGGGAGTCCTGGTAAAGGATCGGACTACCGGCGTTGAGAATCACCTCCTTGACCTTGGCGTCCGTGGCGGCCGCCCGGGCCGCAACTCGCAGCCGCTGCGCCACGTACTCTGGCGTCCCGGCCGGGATGAACAGGCCCGACCACTGGGCGTATTCTGCGTTGTAACCCGCGGCCTTGAGCGCCGGCACGTCCGGGAGCGCGTCGAGGCGGCCATTGCCCCAATGGGCCAGCACCCGGACCTTGCCGGCCTTGACTTGCTGAAGCACGGTGGCCGGGCCCGACGAGACTGCGTCGATCTGTCCGCCGAGCAAGGCCACGACTGCAGGCCCGGCGCCGGTAAACGGGATATGCG
>JANXVP010000535.1 GCA_025351615.1 Ramlibacter sp.
CAAACCGCACCAGCCGCCCGGTACTGGGCAAAAAGTTGCGAAACGGATCTTCCGCGTTGATCCGGCATTCGATGGCCCAGCCTTCGCGCCGAACCTCGGCCTGCGTCAGCGGCAGCTTCTCACCGGCGGCAACCCGGATCATCAGTTCCACCAGGTCCAGCCCGGTGATGCATTCGGTCACGGGATGCTCCACCTGCAGCCGGGTATTCATTTCGAGAAAGTAGAAGCTCTGGTCCTTGCCGACCACGAACTCCACCGTCCCTGCACTCTGGTACTTCACCGCCCTGGCCAGTTGCACGGCTTGCTCACCCATCGCCTGGCGCGTCGCGTCGCTGATGAAAGGCGACGGCGCCTCCTCGATCACCTTCTGGTGCCGGCGCTGGATCGAGCATTCGCGCTCGTTCAGGAAGATGACGTTGCCGTGCGAATCGCCGAGCACCTGAATCTCGATGTGGCGCGGCTCCTCGACGAACTTCTCGATGAAGACCCGGTCGTCGCCGAAGCTGTTGCGCGCCTCGTTGCTGCAGGAGGTGAAGCCCTCGAAAGCTTCCTTGTCGTTGTAGGCGACCCGCAGGCCTTTGCCGCCGCCGCCGGCCGACGCCTTGATCATCACCGGGTAGCCGATGTCCCTGGCGATGCCCACGGCCTGCTCGGCGTTCTTGATCGCCTCGTTAAAGCCGGGGATGGTGCTGACGTTGGCTTGCTTCGCCAGCTTTTTGGACGCAATCTTGTCGCCCATCGCGGCGATCGAATAGTGCTTGGGACCGATGAAGGTAATGCCCTCCTCTTCGACCCGGCGCGCAAAGGCCTCGTTCTCCGACAGGAAGCCGTAGCCCGGATGCACGGCCTGGGCGCCGGTCTGCTTGCAGGCCGCGATGATCCTGTCGGCCTGCAGGTAGCTCTCGCGGCTCGGCGCCGGCCCGATATGCACGGCCTCGTCCGCCAGTTGCACATGGCGGGCGTCCCGGTCGGCGTCTGAATACACTGCCACCGTCGCGATGCCCATTTTCTTTGCCGTCCTGATGACCCGGCAGGCGATCTCGCCACGGTTGGCGATGAGGATTTTGGTGAACATGGAGGTCCTTACAGCGGGATGTTGCCGTGCTTGCGCCACGGGTTCTCGAGTTTCTTGCCCGCCAGCATGATCAGCGACCGGCAGATCCGCTTGCGGGTTTCGTGCGGCAGGATCACGTCGTCGATGAAGCCGCGGGCGCCAGCCACGAACGGATTGGCGAAGCGGGCCTTGTACTCGGCTTCCCGCGCCGCCAGCTTGGCCGGGTCGCCCTTGTCCTCTCGAAAGATGATCTCTACCGCGCCCTTCGCGCCCATCACCGCGATTTCCGCGTTGGGCCACGCGAAGTTGACGTCGCCGCGCAGGTGCTTGGAGCTCATCACGTCATAGGCGCCGCCGTAGGCCTTGCGCGTGATCACCGTGATCTTGGGCACGGTGCACTCCGCATAGGCGTACAGCAGCTTGGCGCCGTGTTTGATGATGCCGCCGTATTCCTGTGCCGTGCCCGGCATGAAGCCCGGCACGTCGACGAAGGTGATCACCGGAATATTGAAGGCGTCGCAAAAGCGCACGAAGCGCGCCGCCTTGATCGAGCTCTTGATGTCCAGGCATCCGGCCAGCACCAGCGGCTGGTTGGCGACGATGCCCACCGTCTGGCCTTCCATCCGGCCGAAGCCGATGATGATGTTCTTCGCGTACTCCGGCTGCAGCTCGAAGAAGTCGCCGTCGTCGACGCTCTTGGCGATCAGCTCTTTCATGTCGTAAGGCTTGTTGGCGTTTTCCGGGACCAGCGTGTCCAGCGACATGTCCATGCGGTCGGCGGGATCGTTGCTCGGGCGCACCGGAGCCTTCTCGCGGTTGTTGAGCGGCAGGTAGTTGTAGAGCCGCCGCAGCATCAGCATGGCCTCGACATCGTTGTCGAAGGCCAGGTCGGCGACGCCGCTGCGGGTGGTGTGGCTGATCGCGCCGCCCAGTTCCTCGGCCGTCACTTCCTCATGCGTGACGGTTTTCACGACCTCCGGGCCGGTGACGAACATGTAGGAGCTGTCCTTGACCATGAAAATGAAGTCGGTCATGGCCGGGGAATACACCGCGCCTCCCGCGCACGGTCCCATCACCATGCTGATCTGCGGCACGACGCCCGACGCCATGACGTTGCGCTGGAACACGTCGGCATAGCCGCCCAGCGATGCAACCCCTTCCTGGATGCGGGCGCCGCCGGAGTCATTGAGGCCGATCACCGGCGCGCCCACCTTCATCGCCTGGTCCATCACCTTGCAGATCTTTTCGGCGTGCGCCTCCGACAGCGCG
>JANXVP010000582.1 GCA_025351615.1 Ramlibacter sp.
GCAAGAAGGTGTTCGAGAAGGTCGCGGCCAAGGTGTTGACGGAGCGTCCGATCATTTACCTTTATCACCGCAACTGGCTGTGGGCCTACACCCCAAAACTCAGCGGCGTACGCGAGATTCCGGACGGCTTGCTGCGCGTGACCGGCCTCAAGACGTCGCCGTGATGGAAACCCTGCTTCATTCCCGCAGCAACCTTCGTCATTCCCGCGCAGGCGGGAATCCAGGGCGTTCAAGAATGAAACTCTGGTTCCCCGCCTCCGCGGGGATGACGTTAGCGTCACCTGCGCTGGGCTAACCTTCTCGATGTTCGAGTTCCTCGTCAAACGCATCGCCACGCTGGTGCCGACACTGGTGCTGGTGTCGATGCTGATCTTCGGCCTGCAGCAGCTGCTGCCCGGCGATCCGGCCAAGATCCTGGCCGGCGAGGACCAGGATCCGCAGGTCGTGGCCTACCTGCGCAACAAGCTGCACCTGGACGAGCCGCTGCCGCTGCGCTATGCCCACTGGGTCGGCGGCGTGCTGCGCGGAGACCTGGGTGAGTCGGTGCGCAGCCAGGAGCCGGTGCTCAAACTGATCCTGCAGAAATTGCCGGTGACGGTGGAGCTGGCGCTGCTGGCGATGGCGATCGCGCTGGTGATCGGCATCCCGGCCGGCATCGTCTCCGCAGTGCGGCGTGGGAGCGCCTGGGACTACGCTGCCAACGTGTTCGCCCTGTGGGGCCTGTCGACGCCCAACTTCTGGCTGGGCATCCTGCTGATCCTGCTGTTTTCCGTGAACCTGGGCTGGCTGCCGGCGTCGGGCTACGTCAGTCCGTTCGAGGACCTGGGCGCCAACCTGCGCTCGATGATCATGCCGGCCTTCGTGCTGGGCAACGCCATCGCGGCGGTGCTGATGCGCCACACGCGCAGCGCCATGCTGCAGGTGCTTTCGGCGGACTACGTGCGGACGGCGCGGGCCAAGGGGCTGAACGAGCGCACCGTCGTGATCAAGCATGCGCTGCGCAACGCGCTCACCCCGATCATCACGCTCGGTGCGCTGGAACTGGGCACGCTGCTCTCGGGCGCGGTGCTGACCGAGCAGGTGTTCACGATCCCCGGCTTCGGAAAACTGATCGTGGATTCGGTGTTCAACCGCGACTACCTCGTGGTCCAGGGCGTGGTGCTGGTCACGGCCAGCGCATACATGACGCTCAACCTGCTGGCCGACCTGGCCTATTTCCTTGTCAATCCGCGCCTGCGGCACTGATCTCCATGGCTGCTGTTCTCGCTCCATCCACCGCCGCGGCGCCCATGCGCGAGGTGGGTCCCTGGCACCGCGCCTGGCTGCGGCTGAGGCGCCGCAAAGGCGCGCTGGTGGGCCTCGCGGTGGTCTTGCTGTTCGTTGTGCTGGCCCTGTTCGCCCCATGGATCGCGCCGCATGATCCGATCGCTGCCAGCTGGGCCGCGATCCGCAAACCGCCCAGCCCGCAGTACTGGCTGGGGACCGACGACATCGGGCGCGACGTGCTGTCGCGGGTCATCTGGGGAACCCGCGCCTCGCTCCTGGCCGGCGTCGTCTCGGTATCGATTTCGTTGCTGATCGGGGTGCCCCTCGGCATGGCCGCGGGCTTCCTCGGCGGCGCGGTCGACACGGTGATCTCGCGCATCACCGACGCATTTCTGGCCTGCCCGTTCCTGATCCTGGCGATCGCGCTGGCCGCCTTTCTGGGCCCGAGCCTGACCAACGCGATGATTGCGATCGGTGTGTCCGCGGCACCCGTGTTCGTGCGGCTGGCGCGCGGCCAGGTGCTCAGCGTCAAGGTGGAAGACTATATCGAGGCGGCGCGCGCAGTCGGCAATTCGCCGCTGCGGATCGCGCTGCGCCACATCCTGCCCAACATCACCGCGCCCCTGATCGTGCAGGCGACGCTCGCGATCGCTGCGGCAGTGATCGCGGAGGCGAGCCTGTCGTTCCTGGGCCTGGGTCAGCAGCCACCCGCCCCTAGCTGGGGCAGCATGCTCAATACGGCGAAGAACTACATCGACAACTCGCCCTGGATGGCGATCAGTCCCGGCGTTTCCATTTTCCTGCTGGTGCTGTCGTTCAACCTGCTCGGTGACGGCCTGCGCGACGCGCTCGATCCACGCCAGCGCTGAACAGCGACCCTAGCTGCCGCGGTGCAGCGCGCTGAACTCCGAAGGGGTGGTCTCCATCGGCAAGGCTGCCAGACGCGCCAGGGGGATCTGGTAGGCCATGTCCGCGGTCTGGGCCGCCTGGAACAGGTCAGAGGTGCGCGTCCGCATGGCTTCGACCTTGTTGTACATGCCTGCAATGACCAAAGGGTCCTCGCCAGACCGTGACTTCGACACCAACTCGCTCTCAAGCAGCCGCAAGCGCTTGTACGAGCGGCGCCAGGCGGTGAAGGTGTCTTCCGGGGATTGGGGTTTTTGCACCTTTAGATTCTAGGAAGAATCCGCCCCACACGCGACGCGAGCTTGTTGCGGGTGTGTCCACCTGTGTACGAAATAGCGGCCCCGCCGCACGTTCGGTGGCCG
>JANXVP010000583.1 GCA_025351615.1 Ramlibacter sp.
ACGAACAGCTGCTGCGACAGAACTTCATCAACATCCGGCGGGTCCGCGAGTGGCGGGACATCCACAGCCAACTGCACACCGTCGTCGCCGAGCACAAGTGGAAGATGAACACGCAGCCAGCCAGCTACGAGCAGTTGCACAAGGCGATGCTGTCCGGCCTGCTTGGCAACATCGGCTGGAAGCTGGAGGACACTGCGAACCCCGCGACCGGTGCCCGCCCAGGCGGCTCAGGCCAGGATTACCTCGGCGCTCGCGGCATCAAATTTTTCCCCCATCCCGGCGCGCACCTGCGCAAAAAACCCGGCCGCTGGATCGTGGCGGCGGAACTGGTCGAGACCACGCGCCTGTTCGGCCGCGGCATCGCCAACATCGATCCGCAATGGATCGAGGAAGTGGCCGGCCACCTGCTGAAGAAACAGGTGCTCGATCCACATTGGGAAAAAAAGGCCGGCGACGTGATGGCGTTCGAGCGCGCGACGCTCTACGGCCTGGTGGTCTACAGCGGACGGCGGATTCACTTCGGGCCGATCGACCTGCACGGCGCGCGCGAAATCTTCATCCGCGAAGCCCTGGTGGCCGGCCAGTGGGAGAGCAAGCTGCCTTTCCTGGCGGCCAACCTCAAGCTGGTCAAGCAGGTCGAGGAGATGGAACACAAGTCGCGGCGGCAGGATGTGTTGGTTGACGACGAGCTGATCTATGCCTTCTACGACCAGCAGTTGCCGCAGGACGTGTTCAGCGCCCACGGCTTCGAACACTGGTACCTGGACGCCAGCCGTTCCACTCCCAATTTGCTGAAGCTGACGCGCGATGAGCTGATGCGGCACGAAGCCGCAGGCATCACCACCAATGCTTTCCCCAAGACGATCCGCCTTGGCGGTGTGGATTGCGCCGCCAGTTACCTGCACGAACCGGGTGACGGTCGCGATGGCCTGACGGTCACGGTGCCGCTGTTCGTGTTGAACCAGGTGAGCGACGACCGGGTCGAGTGGCTGGTGCCCGGCATGCTCAAGGACAAGGTCCAGGCGCTGCTGAAAAGCCTGCCGCAGAAGCCGCGCTCCCGCTTCGTGCCGCTGCCGGATTCCGCAACCCGGATTTCGGCCGCGCTCGGCGATCCGGCGCACTGGGAGCGCGGCGCGTTGACGGACGCCTTGCTGAAGCTGGTTCGCGACGCGACCAGCCTGGACGTGAAGCGGGCCGACTTCAAGCTGGAGATGCTGCCGCAGCACTTGTTCATGAACCTGCGCATCGTCGATGAGCATGACCGCCAGCTGGGGATGGGCCGCAACCTCGGTGCGCTGAAGGCGGAACTCGGGAGTCAGGCGCGGGGCGCTTTCCAGGCTCTTGCGGGTCTGAAGCGCAGCGGCGGGCCGCAAAGCGGCTCATCGCCGCAGGAAGGCCCAGGCGAGACCAGCGGGCAGCGGCCCCTGGTCCCGGCTACCGTCCAGTCAGTGACCGTCATGCCGGATCCCGGGCAGCGCCATACCACCTGGAGTTTCGGCGAGCTGCCGGAGCTGATGGAAATCCGCAAGGGCGACACCAGCCTGGTGGGCTTTCCGGCGCTGATCGATCATGGCGACGCCGTGACGATCGAAGTGTTCGACGAACCAGACGTCGCCGCGACGAAACATCGCGCCGGGCTGAGGCGCTTGTTCGCCCTGCAGTTGCGCGAGGCCATCAAGTACCTGGAGAAAAACCTGCCCGATCTGCAGAAGATGGCCGTGGCCTACATGACGCTGGGCAGCCAGGAGGAATTGCGCGAGCAGATCATCGAGGTGGCGCTGGACCGCGCTTTCATGCGCGATCCGCTGCCGACCGACGCATCCGCGTTCCGGCAGCGCATCGAGGAGGGGCGCGGACGGCTGACGCTGATCGCCAACGAAGTCGCGCGGCTGGCCGCCACCATCCTCACCGAATACGGCGCGGCAGTGCGCAAGATCAAGGATACGAAGAACCAGCCGGAAGCGACAGCCGATGCCGCCCAGCAGCTGGCACGCCTGATGCCCAAGCGCTTTCTGGCGGTCACGCCGTGGCTGCAGCTGCAGCATTTCGCACGGTATCTGAAGGCCGTCACCTTGCGGCTCGACAAGCTGCGGGCCGACCCCGCGCGCGACGCGGCGAAGCTCGCCGAACTCAGGCCGCAGGAGCAGCGTTACTGGCGCCTGGTGTCCGAACGCAAGGGCGCGGTCGACGACCGGATGAGCGAATTTCGCTGGCTGCTCGAAGAGCTGCGGGTGAGCTTCTTCGCGCAGGAGTTGCGAACCCCGCAACCGGTGAGCGTCAAGCGTCTCGACAAGGTCTGGACGCAGTTGAACAGCTGACGGTTGTCATCGCCGCTCAAGGAGCCGATGACACATCAAGCCCCGGCAGTCGACAGCGCCTGCGGACAGTGCCAGGGAAGCTCCATGCCACGCGCGGCATCCTGGACGGCGCGGGTACGGATCAACGGTGCTTGCGATGCCACGTTGCCGAAGATGGTGGCGAATGCCACGTCGGCGGCGTCGCGTCCGGTGCCGATCCGGATGAAGCCCATCGGGATCGCGGTGCCCGACGGATCGAAGATATACCAGCGCTCGCCGAGAAAGACTTCCACATAGGCGTGGAAATCCGGGGGACCGAGACCGGGGTCGGCGCCGTAGTCGGTGCCGGTCGCCATCCGGGCGGGAATGTTCACGGCACGGCACAACGCGATCATCAAGTGCGCGAAGTCCCGGCAGACGCCGACCTGCTCGATCAGCGTGTCGACGGCCGACGTGTTCGAGTTGCTGGTGTTGGAGGTGAACTTGACGTGCTGCTGCACCCAGTTCTGGATCGCCTGCACCCGCGCGTGACCCTGCCACAGATGGCCGAACTCGTTGATCGCGAACTTGACCAGCCGGTCCGACTGGCAGTAGCGGCTCGGGTAGATGTACTGCATGACGGCCAGCGGCATCTGCCGCACCGGAACCTCCGCCAGGCTGGCTGGATCGGCTCGGTGATGGACCAGGTCCACCATCGCCGCATAGGACACGGTCAGCGGCCCCGGATCGGCGTGCAGCCGGATGTACCGGTTGCCGGTGGCGCTGTCGGTGCTGATTTCAGGGACGATGGGCTGGCTCAAGGCGAGGTTCTCGCCGGTGAGCGTCTGTGCCGGGGTCAGAGCCGGGTGAAGATTGAAGACGAAGTCCGCGCCCTGTCCATCATTGACCTGGTAATAAAGGTCGATTTGCAATTCGAGGCGGATCATAGTCTGTTGCAGCCTGCGGGTTAGCTGGCGGATGTGTGGTGGAGCGAGGGGGACTGAGCCGGTTCAGGCCGGC
>JANXVP010000005.1 GCA_025351615.1 Ramlibacter sp.
GGGCCCGAGCTTGATTGCCTGCGCTGGCGACACCCCGCCGGTGGTGACGTGGATCGCCGCGCAACCGCGCTGCCCCAGGGCCTTCTACAATTCCACCGTGCCTTCGATGTCCCAGCCGCCAGGCACCCAGTCGGTGGCGGAAATGCGTGCCCAGACCGGCCGCTGCGCCGGAAACGCGGCGCGCACCGCATCGAACACCTCCAGCGGGAAGCGCATCCGGTTCTCCATGCTGCCGCCGTACGCATCCTGGCGCTTGTTGGCCAGCGGTGACAAAAACTGATGCAGCAGGTACCCGTGCGCCGCATGCAGCTCGAGTCCCTCGAAGCCCAGCCGAGCCGCCCGCCGAGCGGTGGCGACGAAATCCTCTCGCACCTTCCGCATCCCGGCGGTGTCGAGTGCGTGCGGCGCGTCTTCGGACTCCGAATGCGGCACCGGCGAAGGTGCCTGCGTCTTCCAGCCGTCCGACTCGTCGGGCCGGATCTGCGCGCCGCCCTGCCAGGGTGCACGACTCGACGCCTTGCGGCCCGCATGGCTGATCTGGATCGCCAGCGCCATGGGCGAATGGGCCCGGATTGCCGCCAGGATGCGGGCCAAACCCGCTTCGTTGGCATCGCTGTACAGGCCCAGGTCCTGCGGTGAGATGCGTCCTTCGGGCGAGACCGCCGTTGCCTCCAGAATCATCAAGCCGGCGCCGGACAGTGCCAGGTGGCCCAGGTGAATCGTATGCCAGTCGCCGGGCGTTCCGTCCGCTGCGGAGTATTGGCACATGGGAGCGATGACGATGCGGTTGGGCAAGGCCAGCGGGCCGAGTTGCCAGGGACTGAAAAGATGGCTCATGGGGATGCCTGTGGCGTGGTTTTGCGGGGTGCCTTGCGTTGTCGCCATGCTAGCATCGGCCCGGTTTCTTGCTTCGAGGTCGCCGGTGGGCGGAGAGCCCGGGGAAGCCTTGAACATGAGGATGGTGCGATGACGTGGTCGATCCTGGCACGGGACGAAGATGGAGTTTTCGGCGTGGCGATCGCCAGCCGCTTCTTCGCCGTCGGCGCCTTGTGCGTCCACACCCGGCGCGCAGTCGGTGCGCTCAGCACCCAGGCTCTGATGAACCCGCTTTACGGGCCTGCGGGCATGGCGCAACTTGCCGCAGGCCAATCCGCCCGGCAAGTCGTGGACGCATTGACCAGCGTGGATGAAGGACGCGACCAGCGCCAACTTCACCTGTTGTCAGCAAGCGGCAAGCCGGCGGCCCATACCGGTTCCGCCTGTGTCGACTGGTGCGGCCACCTGCTCTTTCCCGATTTCAGCGTCGCTGGCAACATGCTGGCGGGACCGCAAGTCATCGCAGCCACGGCACAGGCTTTCCAGCAATCACAGGGCCGTCTGCTGGCCGAACGGCTGCTCGCGGCCATGGCCGCTGGCGAAGCGGTGGGTGGTGACAAACGCGGCAAGCAGGCCGCCGCATTGCGCATCCATGGCGACGAGGAGTATCCGCAGCTCGACATCCGTGTCGATGATCACGAGGAGCCGATCGTGGAGCTCGCGCGCCTCTACCAGAAGAGTCTGGAGCGCTACCAGCCCTTCATGGCGTGCCTGCCTGGGCGCCACAACCCGACGGGCCTCACCGACCGGACCCAGATCGAGGCGCGGATCGACAGCTTCCATGCGCAACGCGGAGGCGGGCGCTGATGGCTTTGCTCGAGGTCGTCGACCTGCGCACCCATTTCAGGACCGATGACGGCGAGTTTCCCGCCGTCGATGGCGTGAGCTTTTCCGTCGATGCCGGGCGCACGCTAGCGATCGTCGGCGAATCGGGCTGCGGCAAGAGCGTGACGTCGCTGTCGATCATGGGCCTCGTTCCCAACCCGCCGGGATCCATCCGCGGCGGCTCGATCCGTTTCGAAGGCCGCGAACTGGTGGGGGCTTCGGCGCGCGATATGCAGGACCTGCGCGGCAACGGCATGGCGATGATCTTCCAGGAACCGATGTCCTCGCTCAACCCGGCGTTCACCATCGGCGAGCAGATCGTCGAAGGGCTGCTGCGGCACCGCCGCATCACGCGCGCCCAGGCGGTCGAGCAGGCCCTCGACGCCTTGCGCAAAGTGCGCATCCCCGCGCCCGAGCAGCGTTTCCACGACTATCCGCACAAGCTCTCCGGCGGCATGCGGCAACGCGCGATGATCGCCATGGCGCTGGCCTGCGAACCACGCCTGCTGATCGCCGACGAACCGACAACCGCGCTGGACGTGACGATCCAGGCCCAGATCCTGGAGCTGATACGCACGCTGCAGAGCGAAACCGGCACCGCAGTGATCCTGATCACGCACGACCTGGGCGTGGTTGCCGAAGTGGCGGACGAAGTGGTCGTGATGTATTCAGGCCGCGTCGTCGAACGGGCCCCCGTCCTCGAGCTGTTCGAGCAGCCGCAGCATCCCTACACAGTCGGCCTGCTGGGATCGATTCCGCGCCTGGACGTGGAGCGGATCCGGCTGGCCTCGATCGAGGGCCAGGTGCCGAGTCCGCTGCGCCGGCCGGCCGGCTGCAAGTTCGCCGACCGCTGCCCGTTCGTGATCGCAAGATGCCGAGCCGACGATCCGCCACTGCTGGAAGTTGGACCGCAGCATCTGTCCGCATGCTGGCGCGCTCCGCTCGATCCCGGTGAGTTGCTGCCAGGCGCGCGCGAGGCAGTGGCGGCATGAGCGCGCCCCTGCTGCAGGTCGAAGGCCTGGTCAAGCATTTCCCGGTGCGGCGCGGCGTCCTGGGACGCGTCACCGGCGCCGTGCGCGCGGTCGACGGCGTCGACCTGCAAATCGACGCCGGCGAGACGCTCGGCGTGGTCGGCGAGTCGGGCTGCGGCAAGTCGACGCTGGGGCGGCTGGCGCTGCGGCTGATCGAGCGCACCCGGGGGCGGGTGCTGTTCGAAGGCGAGGATCTCGGCACGCTGGATGCGGTGCAGCTGCGCTCGCGACGCCGGGCGCTGCAGATCATTTTCCAGGATCCCTATTCATCGCTCAATCCGCGCATGACCGTCGGCCAGACGCTGGCCGAGCCCCTGATGCTGCATGGCCTGCACACGGGCAGGCATCGTGAACGCGTGGCCGAATTGCTGCACACGGTGGGACTGGCGCCGGAACATGCGGCCCGCTACCCCCACGAGTTCTCGGGCGGACAGCGCCAGCGTGTCGGTATCGCCCGCGCCCTGGCCGCCGAGCCCCGGCTGATCGTCTGCGACGAGGCAGTGTCGGCGCTCGACGTCTCGGTGCAGGCGCAGGTGGTCAACCTGCTGCAGGACCTGCAGCGCCAGTTCGGCCTGGCCTACATGTTCATCGCGCACGACCTGGCGGTGGTCAAGCACATTGCCGACCGGATCGCCGTGATGTATCTGGGCCGTATCGTCGAACTGGCGGACCGTCGCGCCCTTTTTGCGCAACCGCGCCATCCCTATACGCAGGCGCTGCTGTCGGCGATTCCCTTGCCCGACCCGGCGCTTCGGCACGACCGCGTGCTGCTTGCGGGCGACGTTCCCAGCCCGCTCGATCCGCCCGGCGGCTGCCACTTCCACACCCGCTGCCCGTACGCCCGGCCGCTTTGCTCGCAGGTCTCGCCGCCGCTGGAAAGGGAAGGCGGTCATGCGGTCGCCTGCCACTTCTGGCGCGAGATCGCGGCGCCGGTCACACTGCCGCTGCAGTCTGCCCGCGCGCCTTCCCGGCTGCGGCTGGAGCAGCTCCAATCCGCCTTCACCGCCGCGTCGGCGCCTGCGTCGGCAGTGTGAGGCCAGCTCTGTTTTCGCATCCCCCAAGGAGAATCATATGCAACTTCAACGAATCATCCTGCCGCTGCTGCTGGGCGTCGGCGCGCTGACTGCGCAGGCCCAGACCCTGCGCATCGGCCTCGCCGAAGATCCGGACGTGCTGGATCCGACGCTGGCGCGCAGCTTCGTCGGCCGGGTGGTATTCGCCGCGCTGTGCGACAAGCTGGTCGACATCGACGAAAAGCTGAACATCGTGCCGCAGCTGGCCACCAGCTACGAGTGGTCGGCCGACAACAAGGCGCTGACCATGAAGCTGCGCCAGGGCGTCACTTTCCACGACGGCGAAAAGTTCGACGCCGCGGCCGTGAAGTTCAACATCGAACGCCACAAAACCATGCCGGGCTCCAACCGCCGCGGCGAGCTGGCTCCGGTCGCCAGCGTGGACGTGGTCGACCCGTCCACCGTCCGCCTGAACCTGTCGGCACCGTTTTCGCCGCTGCTGGCACAGCTGGCGGACCGCGCCGGCATGATGGTCTCGCCCAAGGCGGCGCAGGCGGCCGGCGACAAGTTCGGCTCGCACCCGGTATGCTCCGGGCCCTTCAAGTTCGTCGAGCGTGTGGCGCAGGACCGGATGGTGTTCGAGCGTTACGCCAACTACTGGAACAAGGGCGCGATCCATTTCGACAAGGTGATCTACACCCCGATCCCGGATGCGACGGTGCGTCTGGCCAACCTGAAGTCGGGCCAGCTCGACTTCATCGAGCGGGTGGCGTCCAGCGACATGGAGAAGATTCGCACCGACAAGAAGCTCAAGACCTCGCGCATCACCGAGATCGGCTACCAGGGCATCACCATCAACGTCGGCAAGAGCGAGCAGGCCAAGAAGAATCCGCTTGGGCGCGACGCCCGTGTGCGCGAGGCCTTCGAGCTGTCGCTGGACCGGCAGGGACTGGTGCAGGTGGTGATGGACAACGAGGCCATCGCCGGCAACCAGTGGGTCGCGCCAGGCAATCCGTTCTACGCGAAAAACATGCCCATTCCCAAGCGCGACATCGCCCGCGCCAAGGCGCTGCTGAAGGAAGCGGGCGTGCCCAACCCGAGCTTCACGCTGGTTGCGCCGACCACCTCCGATGCGCAGCGGATCGCGCTGGTGATTCAGGCGATGACGCGCGAGGCCGGGTTCGACGTCAAGATCCAGGCCGCCGAATTCGCTACGTCGCTGGACATGGCCGACAAGGGCAATTTCGAGGCTTATGTGCTTGCCTGGAGCGGCCGTGCCGACCCGGATGGCAACCTGTTCAGCTTCGACGCCTGCAAGCAGCCGCTCAACTACGCCGGCTACTGCGATGCCGACACCGACGCGCTGCTGAACCAGTCGCGCGCCCTGCGCGAACCGGGCGAACGCAAAAAGGTGTTCGAGAAGGTCGCGGCCAAGGTGCTCAAGGAACGGCCGATCGTCTACC
>JANXVP010000049.1 GCA_025351615.1 Ramlibacter sp.
CGGTGAGGATCGAGGCCGGCACACTCAACGCGGCGAGGCGATCGCCGGAAATGGCGTAACCGTCCAGATAATTTTCCAGCGTGCCGAAATCGGTATGACGCTCGACCATGCTGCGCGTGAGGTCGTGCAGATTACCGCGCAAATCACTCGCAGCGAACAACTCGCGCTGCGGAAACAGGGCCTGCTTGCGCAGCAGCGAACGCCGCCATTTGTGCATGAAATATTGTTCGTAGAAAAACGGCGCGCTGGAAATCGCGGCGAGTCCCGCACGCGGACTGATGACCGGACACACGCCGATCGCATGGCGCAATTCGACACCCGCCGCAGGTGCACGCAACGCCACGCGCAACGCGAAATTTCCGCCTAGCGAAAATCCTGCAATCGCGAGCGGCATATGCGGAAAAAGTTGTGCGATTGCCTTGCACGCGCCGACCACTTCATCGAGCAGGCACGAATGGAACAGGCCGGCGTTGAGATGGTGGGTCGCGCCGTGATCGCGCAGGTTCAGGCGAAACACGTCGTAGCCTTCGGTCAGCAAACGACTACCCGCGTGCAGCAGATAGGTCGAATCGGCGCTACCTTCCCAGCCGTGCAACAGGATCACCAGTGCGCGTGCGTGAGGTCGCGCCTGTTGCGGCGTGTGGAATCCCTGCAGGCGCACGCCATCACCGCAATCGAGAATATGCTCGGTGACGCCACGCCGCAGCGCCGCGCGCTTGCGTTTGAACAGCCAACTGCGCAGCCCGCTTGAGGCCAATAACGATTAGTCCTTGCACACCGACACGGCGTTGCTCGCTGACGCACTGGTCCAGGTCCGCGAGCTGAATGCCCGCCTGCCCACGGACGAAGGAGCGCCGCCGCGCTTCCTGCTGATCCACCGGCCGCGCAACTGGTGTGAAACGCAACAGCGCTGGCTGGGTTGGGAGCGCAAGCGCGGCAAACTCGAAATGCTGGTGCGGGCGCTTGCCACTGGCAGCTGGGATGGCTTCGTGCCGTTCGCTGCCGGCCAGCGGGTGGCCGAGGGCATCCGCTATGTCCTGACTCTCGACAGCGATACCGGCCTGCCTCCGGGAACGCTGCGCGAGCTGGTTGCGATCGCCGCCCATCCCCTGAACGATCCGCACGTCGATACGACCTCACGCCGCGTTGTCAGCGGCTACGGGATCCTGCAGCCGCGCCTGATCACGCCGCTGACGCCAGACGGAAAAAACACGCACTTCTACCGGCTTTTCGCGGGCCAGGCGGGCATCGACCCTTACAACAATGCGGTCTCGGATGTGTACCAGGATCTGTTCGGCACCGGCAGCTTCACCGGCAAGGGCCTGCTCAATGTCCGCGCCTGCCACGCCGTTCTGGACGCGCGCTTGCCAGGCGAGTCCGTGCTCAGCCACGATCTGCTCGAAGGCAGTATTGCCCGTTGCGGATATGTCAGCGACGTGACCCTGGTGGAGGAATATCCGCAGCATCCGGGTGTGGCGGCGTCGCGCCTGCACCGCTGGACCCGCGGCGACTGGCAACTGCTGCCGGTGATGTGGAAGGCCCGCAGCTTCGGCGTCGATCGCCTGGGTCTCTGGAAGATGGGCGACAACCTCCGTCGCTCTCTGGTGCTGCCCGCTTGCGCGGTCCTGCTGGGTCTTGCCGTGTTTGAAGGTTCGCTGGACCCCGCGAGCGCGGTCGTCATGGTGTTCGGCGCGCTGCTCGCCGGCCCGTTGCTGGGTTCACTTGCCGGCTTGGTTCCCACCCGCAGCCGGATCGCCTGGGGCCACTTCTTCCACGTCGGCGGCGGGGAATTGGTCCGGGCGCTGGCCGCAGCCGCCTGGCAGTTCAGCCAGCTTGCGGCCCAGGCCCTCCTGCTCACCGATGCGGCCCTGCGCTCGCTCTGGCGAATGGTGGTGAGTCGACGCAACCTGCTCGAATGGACCACCGCGGCACAGGCGCAAGCGGCGGCGCGCCATGACCTGCCCTCGTTCCTTCGGCAACAAGCGCCGGTGTCGCTACTGTGCGCCGGCCTCGCGATCGCTTCGTTGTGGGGAGAGCATCCGGTGGGCGGCGTGCTCCTGTTCACGCTCTGGGCCGGCTCGCCCCTGACCAGCTGGTGGGCCGCGCGCACCCGCGGCAGCAGCCCGCTGGAGGAACTGCGCGACAAGGACCGGGTGTTCCTGCAGGGACTGGCCCGCGACAGCTGGCGGTTCTTCGAGCGCTGCGTGGGCGCAGAGGACAACCACCTGCCGCCGGACAACCTGCAACTGGTGCCCGAACCTGCGCTTGCGCACCGGACGTCACCCACCAACATCGGCCTGTACCTGCTGGCGGCATGCTGTGCCCGTGAGTTCGGCTGGATCAGCACCGGGGAGTTGACCAGCCGCCTGCAGGCGACGCTCGACACGCTGGAGCGCCTGCCCAAGCATCGGGGCCATCTGCTGAACTGGTACGACACCCGCAGCCTGGAAATCCTGTCGCCCGCGTATGTGTCCACGGTGGACAGCGGCAACCTGGCCGGGCTGCTGCTCACCGTTGCGCAGGCCTGCTGCGAACTGGCCCGGCAAGGAACCGACGGTGACGTCGCACAGGCGGCGCTGCTGGTGCTCGCCGCGCGCTGCCGCCAGCTCGGCATGGCCATGGATTTCAAGTGTGTGTACGACGGCAAGCGTCACCTGTTCCACATCGGCCTGCGGGTGCAGGAACAGGCGCTCGACGCAAGCTATTACGATCTGCTCGCTTCGGAATCCCGGTTGACCAGTTTCCTGGCCATTGCCAAGGGCGACGTCTCGCTCCGCCACTGGGGCGCACTGGGCCGGCCCTTCCTGTCTGTGGGAGTGGCGGCCGGCCTGAAATCGTGGTCCGGCTCGATGTTCGAATACCTGATGCCGTCGCTCTTGATGCCGGAGCCGGTGGGCGGGCTGCTGCATTCGGCTGCGTGCGCGGCGGTGGCCGAACAGCAGGCAGCAGGGGCGGCACAGCGGCTGCCCTGGGGCATTTCAGAGTCGGCCTATTTCGCCCAGGACCATTCGCTGGCTTTCCAGTACGGCCCCTTCGGCGCGCCCCGGCTGGCGTTGCGCCGCACGCCGCCCGGCGACCGCGTCGTCGCGCCCTATGCCAGTCTGCTGGCCACGATGTTCGCGCCCAGGGCGGCCACTTCCAATCTGCAGCGGCTGCAGGAACTAGGGGGACGCGGCGAGCTCGGCATGTTCGAGTCCCTGGACTTCACCGTGTCCCGCCAGCCCGCGGATGAGCCGTACAGTGTGGTCGAAACCTTCATGGCCCACCACCAGGGGATGTCGCTCGCCGCCCTGTGCAATGTGCTGTGCAATGACGCGCCGCGGCGCTGGTTCGGCGCCGACGCAATGGTGAAAGCGCATGAAGTGCTGCTCCATGAAAGCACGCCGCGCCAGATCGTGGAGAGCGCCGATCCGCGGCAACCCCCCGAGCCCGGCGACAACCAGCAGACCCCGGTGTTCCAGTCGCGCAAGGTCAATCCGGTCTCGCCCGGCTGGAAGCCGACCCACCTGCTGTCCAACGGCCGCTACACCGTCGCCCTGCGCGCGAGCGGTGCCGGCGTTAGCCGCTGGCGCGGGCAGAACATCACACGCTGGCGCGATGACCTGTTGCGCGACGCCTTCGGCAGTTTCTTCTTCCTGCGCCGCGACGGACGCCCCGAGCGCGTCTCGCTCACGTCGAGTCCGGCGCCGGGCGCCGGCTGGCGCTACCAGGCCCGCTTCATGGCCGACCGGGTCCAGTTTGACGCGCAGGGCGAGGACATCACGACGGGGGTCACGGTGCTGGTCAGCCCCGAGGACGATACCGAGCTGCGAACCGTCACCTTGCGCAACACCAGCCGGTCGACGTTGACCTGCGAACTGGTCTCCAGTTTCGAGCCGGTGCTGGCGGCAGCGCAAGCCGACGAGGCGCATCCGGCCTTTTCCAACCTGTTTGTCCAGACCCGCTGGCAGCCGCAGTGGCGGGCGCTGGTGATGACCCGGCGGCCGCGCCTGCACGGCGACCCGGAAATCGCCGTCGCCCACTTTCTGGCGGGAGTCGAAGGCGAGGTGCTGCAGATGGATTGCATCACCGACCGCCGCGCCTTCCGCGGGCGCAATCGGCCCGTGTCATCGCCCGCACTGGCGCCCCAGCCCCTCGACCGGGACGGGACACCGGTCAACGGCCTGGACCCGGTCGCCTGCCTGCGGGTGAGGCTCCGGCTGGCTCCAGGTGCGATGGCGCGGCTGACCTTTGCGACGACCGCTTCCGAGCGCGAAGAAGAACTCGCAGCTCGCATCGATAGCTACCTGCAGCCGATGCACGTCGAGCGAGCCGTGCGCATGGCGGCCACGCTGGCGCAGGTCCGGGTGCGCGACCTCGGGCTGGCGCCGGAACAGATCCTGGCGCTGCAGGACCTCACCACCGCGCTGATGTACAGCGCGCCGCGCATGGCTGCCGAGCGCGGGCCGGTGGACCAGCGGCAGCTGTGGCGCTTCGGGCTCTCCGGCGACAAGCCGATCGTGCTGGTACGCGTCCACTCCGACCACGGCGTCCCGTTGCTGCATTCCCTGCTCAGGGCCCAGCCCTGGTGGAGCTTCGGCGGCCTCCCGGTGGACGTGGTGGTGCTCAACAGCGAACCCAATTCGTACCTGATGCCCTTGCAGCGCGACATCCTTGCGCTGCGTGACCGGCTGTTGCAGGCGTCGCAGAACAGTTTCCCGAACAGCGAGGCACCCGGCTTCTTCCTGCTGCGCGAGCAGGAGGTGGCGGCGTCGGAAAAGGCGGCGTTGAGCGGCTTGGCGCGCGTGATCCTCACGGCGGACGGCCGGCCCCTGGAAATGCAGGTAGCCGCGGTGCGTGAAATCTGGGCCGGTCCTCCGGTCACGCCTCTTTCGCCTGCCGGGCTGCAGCCCGATGCCACGCCGGCATCCGACACTCCTGCCTCCCTCCCCACCGGGCAGTTCGATTCCGCGAGCGGCGAATTCCGTTTCGAACTGGCGCCCGGGCAGGCGCCGGCACGGCCGTGGGTCAACGTGATCGCCAATCCCGGTTTCGGTTTTCAGGTGTCAGAGGCGGGCGCCGGCTACACCTGGGCCGTCAACAGCCGCCTGCATCAGCTCACTGCCTGGTCCAACGACCCGGTTGCCGACCCAGCTGCGGAGCACTGGCTGCTGCAAGACCTGGAAAGTGCCGAGGTTTTTTCCGCTACCCGCGCCAGCGGCCGTGTGAAGGTGCGCCACGGCCAGGGCTACAGCGTGTTCGAGAGTGGGCGGGAGGGCTTGAGCGTTGAGACGACTTTCTTCGCCGACCGCTTGCTGCCGGCCAAGATCGTGCACGTGCGGCTGCGCAACCAGGGCAGCAGCCGGTTGCGCCTGCGGACTCTTGGGTTGGTGGAGTGGCAGCTGGGGGCCAGTCGCGGCGACCGGCGCGGTGTGGTCACCTGGAAGGGCGACGCCCTGCCCGTCCTGTTCGCCCAGCAGCGCGAGCACCGCGCTGGCTTCGGCGGTCATACCGCGTTTCTGGCCCTGTGCGGCGCGGCCCGTGCGACGCAGTGGACTTGCGATCGCGCGGAATTTTTCGACCCGGCCGGCCGGCTCGGCGTTGCGGATGCCCTGGGCGAACGCAGTGGCGCCGGCCTGGACCCGTGTGCTGCGCTGGCGGCGGAAATCGTTCTCGGTGCGGGCGAAAGCGCGTCTTTCTGCTTCGTGCTCGGTCACGCGACAACACCCGCCGACGCCGAGCAGCTGGCCCTGGACTGGACCAGACGCGATCCGGTCGATGCACTGGCGCAGGTCAGAGCAGGTTGGGCCCAGCTTCACGGGGCCGTGCAGGTCACCACCCCCGACCCGCTGTTCGACGCGTTGGTCAATCACTGGCTTCTCTACCAGACGGTGGCTTGCCGGCTCTGGTCCAAAGCCGGCTTTTACCAGGCGGGGGGTGCGTCCGGCTTTCGCGACCAGTTGCAGGATGCAATGGCGCTCACCCTGGCCGACCCGGTGCGGCTGCGCGAACAGGTCGTACTCAATGCATCGCGCCAGTTCCGCGAAGGCGATGTGCAGCACTGGTGGCACGCTCCGGGCGGCGAAGGTGTGCGAACCCATTTCTCGGACGACCTGCTCTGGCTGCCGTATGCCTGTGCGCACTATGTCGAAGCCAGCGGCGACGCCGCACTGCTTGACCAGGAGGTGGCCTTCCTCGAGGGCCCACCCATCCCGGCAGGGGCCGAGGACGCTTACTACACGCCAGAAACCGCTGCCGCCGGGGCAACGGTGTACGAACATTGCGCGCGCACCATCGACCGGAGCCTGCCCGTCGGCGCGCATGGCCTGCCCCTGATGGGAACCGGCGACTGGAACGACGGCATGAACCGGGTCGGCCACCTGGGCCGCGGTGAATCGGTGTGGCTGGCCTGGTTCCTGTGCACGGTGGTGGAACGCTTCGCCCCGCTGGCCGAGGCCCGGGGCGACGGCGAACGCGCCCAAAGGTGGCGGCATGCACGTGAGGGCTGGATTGCGGCATTGCACAACGCCGGCTGGGACGGCGCCTGGTTCCGGCGCGCATTTTTCGACAACGGCGATGCGCTCGGCTCGCAGGCCAATGACGAATGCCGGATCGACCTGATTGCACAGGCGTGGTCAGTTCTGTCAGGTGCCTCCACGCCGGCCTTTACCGGCCCGGCAATGTCGGCCGTCAAAGAGCAGCTGGTCGACCCGGCTTCTGGCCTGCTGCTGCTGCTCACACCGCCGTTGCAGCATTCGCAGAACAACCCCGGCTACATCCAGGCGTATCCGCCGGGTGTGCGCGAGAACGGCGGCCAATATTCGCATGCCGCCGTTTGGGGGCTGATGGCACAGGCACTCAGTGGCGACTGCGAAGCGGCCTGGGCCAGCTTCAAGGCGGTCAGCCCGGCGCACCGCAGCCGCCAGCCTGAACGCGCCGGACCGTACGAACTGGAGCCGTACGTGACAGCCGGGGATGTCTACGGCGCGGCGCCTTACACCGGCCGGGGCGGCTGGAGCTGGTACACCGGTTCGGCGGCTTGGCTGTATCGCGCCGCAGTGGAAACGCTGCTGGGACTGGCAGTGCGACCGGGGGCCCTTTCGCTGTCGCCGAGGCTGCCCGCGCATTGGGCATCTTTCGAGATGCGGCTGAAGGTGCAAGGGCGCGAGCTCACGCTGCATTGGGAGCGCGACGCGCATCCAGCAACCCTGGTGGAGCCAAACGTGCGGCTCGCGTGGGGCGAATGGGTCGAACTGCAGCGCTTGCCGAAAACGGCGGTGCTGCTGGTGCGCGGAGAGCCGCCGGCCGGCTCCGCGCTGACGCTCAGCTCCCCAGCAGTTCCCCAACCGGCTTGAGATCCTCGACGCGGTCGCACACCGCCTTGACGCCCATCATGATCGGGATGCCCAGCAGCAGGCCCCAGACACCCCACAGCCAGCCCCAGGCGAGCACGCCGATGAAGACGGCGACCGGGTTCATGCGGCTGGTGCGGCTGGTGAGCCAGGGCACCAGCAGGTTGCCCACGATCGTGTGGATGATCAGCGAGGCGGCGGCCACCGCGAGCGCAGACTTGAGTTCGCCAAATTGAAGAAACGCCACCAGCCCGGCGGCTCCGGTGATCAGCACGGATCCGATGTAGGGCACGAGGTTCAGGAGGCCGGCGGCAAAGCCCCAGACCGCCGCATGCTCGAGTCCCAGTGCCCAGAAAGCAAGCCCCGTGGCAATGCCCACCCCCACGCTGACCACCAGCTGGACCAGCAGATAGCGCTGGATCTGCAAAGTGATTTCGTCCAGCGCCTGGACCGTGATCTTCTTGGCCGACAGCGTTGAGCCGGTGATCTTGACCAGCTTGCGCCGGAATGTATCGCCCGACAGCAGCAGGAAATAGGTCAGGAAGGTGACCACCGTGACCTGCCCGATCAGGCTGGCCATACCCAGCGTTCCGTTCCACAGATGCTCCCGGATGTCGAAATGCGGCTTTTCGATGACCACCCGCTGCACGTTTCTCGCGTCCGCTTTCGCGGGGCCCGACTCCTCGGCCGCCTGTTCCAGCTGCGTCGCCGCTTTTTGCACGGTCTCCAGCGGGGTGTCGGGGCGGTTGTTGCGGACACGCATCGATGCGCGCAGCTTCTGCGCTGCTTCGGGCAGCGACGAGATCAGCTGGTTGGCGTCGTCGCTGAACGCATACATCGCGTAGCCGGCGCCTCCGAGAATGCCCAGGATCAAAACCGCTGCGCTGATCGCCCGCGGAACCCGCCATCCATCGAATGCATTCACCACCGGCGACAACGCGTAGCTGAACATGAAGCCCAGCATCAGCGGGATGAAAAATCCGCTGGCGAAACGCAGCGTTGCAAGCCCGGCCAGCACCACCAGCACCACCAGGGCCATGCTGCGCACGTTCACCGGCAGGTTGAGCACGTGGGTCGGTTCCTGGGGATCCGCTGGCACGGGCGCCGCGACTGCATTCGGGTTCTGTGTTTCGTCCATGGGGCTTTCCTGTAATGCCAAATTCCCGGCTCGGTCAGGTGACCAGCGCATCGCGCACCGCGCTGAGCTGGCGGCGCGATACCGCAAGCACTTCCTCGATCCCGTTCAGGCGCACGGCCCAGACTTCACCTTCGTCGGGATCGTCGTGTTTTTCAAGCGCCCGCAGCGCGTTGCGCGCCACCAGCGCGTTGCGGTGCACGCGCATGAACTGCGCTACATACTTGTCTTCCAGCTCGCTCAAAGAAGCATCGAGAATATAGCTTCTGGCGGCGGTGCGGACCGTGACGTATTTGAGTTCGGCTTTGAAATACAACACTTCGGTCAAGGGCACGCGCTCGGTCCGGCCGCGGTCCTGGATCACCAGCGCCTCCGGCTGTGCTTCAGGCTGTATGCCACGCACCGCAATGCTGGACCGCTCCACTTTCAGCAGCGCCATCTGCAGCCGCTCGAGCCGCACCGGCTTGGTCAGATAGTCGGCCGCTTCCAGCTCGAAAGCCTCCACCGCATGCTCCGCATGCGCCGTGACAAAGATGATTGCGGGCGGATTCGCGAGCATGCGCATCGCTTGCGCCAGCGCGAGCCCATCCGCGCCTGGCATGCGGATGTCCAGCAGTACGGCATCGAAGGAATGGCGGCGCAGCAGCTCCATGGCCTGCGTTGCATTGGCCGCTTCGCCGCCGACGCGCGCCGTGGGCGAAGTGCAGTCGCCCAGCAGCGTGCGCAGGCGCGACCGGGCCAGTGGTTCATCGTCGACAACCAGCACTTGCAAAGTCATTGCGGTCTCCCTGGACAGCCTGTCATGCCGGCACCTCGATCCGCACCTGGTACACGCCTTCCACCAGCGCGGTTTTGAACTGCCCCTGCACGTCGTGCAGCAGGCGCAGCCGATCCCGTACGTTGTCCTGCGCCACCCCATGCCCACGCTGCCCCTGCCCTGCCGGCACCGTGTTGGTCACCTTGATCACGACGATGCCGCCACGCCTTTGGGTGCTGATGCGGACCTGGGCGCCGCTGGCGCTGGGCTCCACGCCGTGCTTCACCGCATTCTCCACCAGCGGCTGCAGCACCAGCGGAGGCACCTTGGCGTTGCCCGCATCCGGATCGAGCGCCCACTCCACCCGCAGCCGCTCGCCGAAACGAACCTGCTCGATGCCCAGATAGCGGCGGGCCAGGGCGACCTCCTGCTCCAGCGTCACCGATTCCCCCTGGTCGACCAGTGCACTGCGAAACAGGTCGCTCAGGTCTTCAAGCAGGGTTTCGGCGCGTGCGGGGTCGTCGCGCACCAGCGCGATCGCGCTGTTGAGGGTGTTGAAAAGGAAGTGCGGCCGGATGCGCGCCTGTAATTCGGACAGCCGCGCCGCGGTCGCCGCCGGCGTGCGCCCCTTGGCGCGCAGGAACAACGCCACCACCAGCAGCGCGGACAGCATCGCACCAGTGAACGCGGAGGCCAGCCAGGGCGCGCTGGTCGTGATGGCGGTCATGCGCAGCAAGCCACAGCCGTAAACCCCGGCGATCGCTCCGAGAGCGACGCCGAAGGCAGCCTGGAAAGGCGGCAGCAAGCGCTCCAGCCGGCCCTTGAGGCTGCAGGCCACGATCAACCATGCCAGGGTCGCGGGCAACGCGGCCCCGGTCAGCACCGAAACCCGCAGCAACCAGTCCAGCAGGCCGGCAGCCCCGAACATCGCGCCCGTCATCATCGTGGCCTCGACGAACAGGACCGCGCGCATGATGACCCCGACATGGCATGCATCGAAGACCAGAACCCGGGGCGGTTCGGGCCGCTCGACGAGCTCGTCCATGAAGGTCGATAAAATTTGCGAGTCTTTCATTTCAATTGGGGTCAGATCCCGATTATTGCCCCATGACATCCAGCCAACTCGATAAAAAGTCCCAAGCGTGGTCGGCCCTGTTTTCCGAGCCCATGAATGAGTTGGTCAAGCGCTACACCGCCAGTGTTTTCTTCGACAAGCGGCTGTGGCAAGCCGACATCGAAGGCTCTCTGGCCCACGCGGCCATGCTGGCAGCGCAGGGCATCATTTCCAAGGCGGACTACGGCGCCATCGACAAGGCAATGACGCAAATCCGCCAGGAAATCGAATCTGGGGCCTTCGAATGGAAACTGGATCTCGAAGACGTGCACCTGAACATCGAGGCGCGCCTGACACAGCTTGCGGGGGACGCCGGCAAGCGCTTGCACACAGGCCGCAGCCGCAACGACCAGGTCGCGACCGACGTCCGCCTTTGGCTGCGCGCCGAGATCGACCTGATCGCGGCGCTGCTGACCGACCTGCAAAAGGCGCTGGTAGCCATCGCCGCGAAAAACGTCGAAGTGATCCTTCCCGGCTTCACCCACCTGCAGGTGGCCCAGCCCGTGAGCTTTGGCCATCACATGCTGGCGTACGTGGAGATGTTCAGCCGCGACGCCGAGCGCATGCAGGACGTGCGCAAGCGCGTCAACCACCTGCCGCTGGGAGCGGCGGCGCTGGCAGGCACCAGCTATCCGCTGGACCGCGAACAGGTGGCGCGCACGCTGGCGATGGTGGATGACAAAGGCATCGCCTGCGTCTGCCAGAACTCGCTGGACGCCGTGAGCGACCGCGACTTTGCGATCGAATTCACGGGCGCCGCGTCGCTGGCGATGATCCATATCAGCCGGTTGTCCGAGGAACTGGTGCTCTGGATGAGCCAGAGCTTCGGCTTCATCGAGATTGCCGATCGGTTTTGCACCGGCTCGTCGATCATGCCGCAGAAGAAAAATCCGGACGTGCCGGAACTGGCCCGCGGAAAAACAGGGCGCGTTGTCGGCCACCTGATGGGGCTGCTGACCCTGATGAAGGGCCAGCCCCTGGCCTACAACAAGGACAACCAGGAAGACAAGGAACCGCTGTTCGACACCGTGGACACCCTGAAGGACACGTTGCGAATCTTCGCGGAGATGGTCAGCGGCATCACGGTCAAACCCGAGGCGATGGAAAAGGCGGCGCTCAAGGGCTACGCCACCGCGACCGACCTCGCCGACTACCTGGTGAAAAAGGGCTTGCCCTTTCGCGACGCCCACGAAACCGTCGCCCATGCGGTCAAGGCGGCGACCTCGCACCAGGTCGACCTGTCGGAACTGCCGCTTTCCGTCTTGCAGCAGTTCCATCCGCAGATCGGCAAGGATGTCTACGACGTGCTGAGCCTGCGGGGCTCGCTGAACGCACGCAACGTCCTGGGCGGTACGGCGCCGGAGCAGGTCCGCCGGCAGATCGAGC
>JANXVP010000050.1 GCA_025351615.1 Ramlibacter sp.
GGGCAGAAGGCCTTCCCGGCCGCACCGAGGACGACCACGCGAACCGACGTGTCCAGCGCGATGGCGTCGAGCGCCTGCTGCAGCGCGGCGAGCATTTCCTCGCTGAGCGCGTTGAAACTGACCGGCCGGTTCATCGTGAGCGTCACGACGCCGCGCTCGTCTTGGGTCTGCAGCAGGGCGGGGTCCATCGATCAGCTCCTTTGCGCGCAGGCGCGCGCCAGCCTCAAAGGTCCGCAAGCACGCGGATGTGGGCCTCGACGCTGCGTCCGAGCGCGCTGAGGTTGTAGCCGCCTTCCAGCGACGAGACGATGCGGCCCTTCGAATATTTCCTGGCCACCGACTTGATGCGCTCGGTGATCCAGGCGTAGTCCTGCTCGACCAGCCCCAGTTGCCCGAGGTCGTCCTCGCGGTGCGCGTCGAAGCCGGCGCTGATAAAGATCATTTCCGGCTTGAAGGCTTCCAGCCGCGGCATCCATTCCTGTTCGATCAGTTCGCGGATCGCCATGCCCTTGGTATAGGCCGGCACCGGCAGATTGACCATGTTCGACGCCAGCGGGGGATAGCCGCTGCCCGGGTAGAACGGGCTCTGGAAGATGCCGACCATCAGCACCCGGTCGTCGCCGGCCAGGATGTCCTCGGTGCCATTGCCGTGGTGCACGTCGAAGTCGACGACCGCCACCCGCTTCAGGCCATGGCGCTCCAGCGCATAGAGCGCAGCGATGGCGACGTTGTTGAAGATGCAAAAGCCCATTGCACGGTCGCGGCAGGCATGATGGCCAGGCGGGCGCACTGCGCAAAAAGCGTTCTCCATTTCGCCCGCCATCACAGCGTCGGTCGCGGCAAGCGCTGCTCCGGCCCCGCGCCGGATCGCGTTCCAGGTGTGCGGGTTCATCGACGTGTCGGGATCGATCTGGGCATAAGGCCGGCCGCCCGCACTGATCTGGTCGGCGAGCTCATCGCCCATGCCCCGCATGGCTGCCACGTGCAACTTGTCGTGCGCGAGTTCGATGTCGTCGGAGGAGGCCAGCGGCGCTTCACGGCGCTCGAGCAGACCGGACACGCCGGTCGCAAGCAGCCTGTCCTCGATCGCGTCCAGCCTTTCAGGGCATTCGGGATGGCCCGGCCCCATCTCGTGCCGGCGGCAATCGGCGTGTGTGAAATACCCGGTTTTAGTCATTGCCACGCTCGTCGGTACATAAATTCGGATAACGTCGCGCCATGGATGCACAACAGAAAATCAAGGCACTGCTGAAACAGCTTAACACGGTGATCGTGGGCAAACCGGACCAGGTCCAGGACTGCGTGGCATGTCTGCTGGCCGGCGGCCACCTGCTGATCGAGGACGTTCCCGGCGTCGGCAAGACCACTCTGGCGCACGCGCTGGCCCGCTCCTTCGGGCTGCAGTTTTCGCGCGTGCAGTTCACCGCCGACCTGATGCCCAGCGACCTGTCGGGCGTCTCCATCTACGAGCGCGGCAAGGAGACATTCGTGTTCCACCCGGGCCCGATTTTCGCGCAGGTGCTGCTGGCCGACGAGATCAACCGCGCCAGCCCCAAGACCCAGAGCGCACTGCTGGAAGCGATGGAAGAAAAGCAGGTCACGGTCGAAGGCGAAACCCGCGCCCTGCCCTCGCCCTTCTTCGTCATCGCGACGCAGAACCCGCACGACCAGCTCGGCACCTTCGCCCTGCCCGAATCGCAGCTGGACCGGTTCCTGATGCGCATCTCGCTGGGCTACCCGGACCGCGCCGCGGAGCGGGAGTTGCTCAACGGGCGCGACCGGCGCGAGATGATGGAAGGCATGGAGGGCACGCTGTCCGCGATCGAGCTGCAGTCGCTGCAGCAGCAGGTGATGGACGTGCATGCGGCCGGTCCCCTGCTGGACTACGTGCAGGAGCTGGTGGCGGCGACTCGCTCCGGGCGTTGGTTTCTGCAGGGGCTGTCACCGCGTGCCGGCATCGCCGTGGTGCGCGCGGCCAAGGCGCAGGCGCTGCTCAGCGGCCGCGATTACGTGGCGCCTGACGACGTGCAGGCCATCCTGCCGCAGACCGTCGCGCACCGGCTGATCCCGGTCGGCGACGCCGGCAGAGGGCCGGTGGAGCAGGTGCGCGCGATGGTCGAAGCGGTGTCGCTACCGTGAGGCAAACCAAGGGCCGACATTCGCGTGAAACCGGTCATGCGCGCAAAACCCGTCATTCCCGCGGAGAGTCTGTCACCAGCGTAGTCGGAGACGGAAATCCAGGAAAGGGCCGTCATTCCCGCGGAGGCGGGAATCCAGGGCATTCGAGAAGGAAGCTCTGGGTCCCCGCCTTCCCGGGGATGACGCTCTTGCGTCACCTGCCCGGGGATGACGACTCCATCCCGAGCGGGGCCGACCGGCGCGGGGGCGACGGATTCGCATGATCACGGCGGTCTTCAACCCCGTCGGCTTGGCGCGCCGGCGCTTTCGCCAGTGGTGGCAGTCGCGGATTCCGCTGTCGGACACCATGACGCTGTCGCAGCGCAACGTCTACATCCTGCCGTCGCGGGCCGGCTTCATGCTGGGAGCGACGCTGATCGTGCTGCTGGTGGCTTCGATCAACTACCAGCTGAACCTCGGCTACCTGCTCACTTTCCTGCTGGCGGGCAGCGCACTGGTCGGCATGCATGTCTGCCATGGCACGCTGCGTGGCCTCACGCTGAACCTGCTGGCGCCTGACGCCCAGTTCGCCGGCGCCAGCACAACCCTCAGCGTCGTGCTGCACAACGACCGGCGCTCGGTGCGGCACGGCATCGGCCTGGCGGTGCTCGACGAGATGCACGGCGACCGCTGGAGCAACCATTGGGTGTGGGCCGATGTGCCGGCGCAGGGAAGCTGCACGGTGCACGTGGCTTTCAGGCCGGAGCAGCGCGGGCTGCATCGCGTTCCACCGCTCACCGCCGAAACCCGTTTTCCGCTCGGCACCTTCCGGGTCTGGACCGTCTGGCGACCGGCTGCGCAAGTGCTGGTCTACCCCAAGCCCGAGGCGCTGCCGCCGCCGCTGCCCCCCGGCGAGCCGCGGGCCGGCGGCGCGTCGTCGGCCCGGCTGCAAAGCTCCGGCGAATTCGACGGAGTGCGGGCCTACCGCCGCGGCGATCCGCTGAAGCTGGTGGTCTGGAAGAAAGCCGCCAAGGCCGACGAACTGGTCAGCCGCGACACCGAACAGGCGCAGCGCTACGAGTTGTGGCTGGACTTTGCACAAACGGGCGGCGGCGTGACCGGAACAGAACAGCGGCTGTCGCGGCTCACGGCCTGGGTGCTGCAAGCCGACAAGCTTGCGAGCGACTACGGCCTGCGGTTGCCGGCCCGGCAAATCCCTCCCGGCACCGGCGAGGCGCACAAGCGCCGCTGCCTCGAGGCGCTCGCGACATGTTGATCTGGCTCAAGGCCCTGCCGCGCGATGCCAGGGACACCCTGTTCCTGCTGCTGGTGATCGGCTGGGTCGTGTTGCCGCAGGTCAACCACCTGCCCTGGTGGTGCACGCTGCTGGCCGCAGGCATGCTGCTGTGGCGGGGCTGGCTGGCCGTCGTCTCGCGGCGGCTGCCCAGCCAGTGGTGGCTGCTGGCGCTGCTGGCGGTGGCGCTCATGGCCACCTGGTTCACCCACCGCACGCTGCTGGGCCGGGACGCCGGCGTGACGCTGATCGTGATCCTGCTGGCGCTCAAGACACTGGAGCTGCGGGCCCGGCGCGATGCCTTCGTCATTTTCTTCCTGGGCTTTTTCACGATGCTCACCAACTTCTTTTTCTCGCAGTCGCTGGTGACGGCGGCCGCGATGCTGGTGGCCCTGCTGGGATTGCTCACGGCGCTGGTCAACGCCCACATGCCGGTCGGCAAGCCGCCGCTGCTGCAGGCCGCCCGAACCGCGGCCACCATGACCCTGCTCGGCGCCCCGATCATGGCCGTGCTGTTCCTGCTGTTCCCGCGCTTCGGGCCGCTGTGGGGCATCCCCAGCGACGCGATGAGCGGGCGCAGCGGCCTGTCCGCCACCATGCAGGTCGGCAACATCGCGACGCTGGCGCTGGACGACAGCATCGCGATGCGGATCCGCTTCGAGGGACCTCCGCCGCCCCAGCAGGACCTGTATTTCCGCGGCCCGGTCCTCTCGACGTTCGACGGACGCGAGTGGCGGACCCTGCAGCGCCGGTTCGAGACCCGCTTTTCCACAGGCCTCACAGGGCCTGCGGGCTTGCAGGTAGCCGGCGCACCGGTACGCTACGAGGTGACGCTGGAGCCGAACAACCGGCCATGGATCTTCGTGCTCGATGCGGCCGCGCGCGCGCCCGCGGCCCCCGGTTTCGACATGGCGATGAGCAGCGAGCTCCAGTGGGTGGCCACCCGGCCGGTCACCGACCTGCTGCGCTATCGGGCCGAAAGCCACACCCAGTTTCGCTACGGTCCCAGGTCGGCCCCGGCGGTGCTGCCGGAGTACCGCGAGCTGCCCCCGGGCTTCAACCCCCGCACGCTCGAGCTGGCAGGCCGGATGCTCAACGACCCGGCCTTGAACGCGGGCGGCACGATGGGGCTGGTCAACGCTGTGCTGCAGCGGCTTCGCACGGGCGGCTACCGGTACACGCTCGAACCCGGCGCCTACGGCGAGCACACGGCCGACGAATTCTGGTTCGATCGCAAAGAGGGTTTTTGCGAGCACATCGCATCCGCGTTCGTCCTGCTGATGCGGGCGATGGACGTTCCGTCGCGCGTGGTCACCGGTTACCAGGGCGGAGACCGCAATCCGGTCGACGGTTTCTGGGCGGTCCGGCAAAGCGATGCCCACGCCTGGGCCGAAGTCTGGCTGGCCGGACGCGGCTGGATCCGCGTCGATCCCACGGCCGCCGTGGCGCCCGGACGCACCGGCGCTTTCGAGCGCCTGCAGGCGTCGCGCGGTGCGCTGGCCAGCGCCTTCGACGCCGTGACGCCGAATGTCTCGGCCAGCCTGCGCGCGGCCTGGGAAGCGCTGAACAACGCCTGGAACCAGCGCATCCTCAATTACACGCAAAGCAAACAGCTCGACCTGCTGAAGAACCTGGGCTTCGAATCGCCCAGCTGGGAAGACCTGAGCTACGTGTTGATCGCCATCGTGGTGCTGGTCGCGGCGGGCGGGGCCGGCCTGACGCTGTGGGAGCGCAGCCAGCACGATCCGTGGCTGCGCCTGCTGGCAGCGGTCCGCAAGCGCTTGCTGCAAGCCGGCCTGCAACTGGCGCCGGCCTCGGCGCCGCGGCAGATCGCGACGCTTGTGACATCACGTTTCGGCGGCGCCGCGCAACCTTTGGCAGACTGGCTGCTCAAACTCGAACTGCAGCGCTACTCGCGCTCTCCGCATTCCAGCCTCGCTGCATTGCAGCGCGAATTCAAACAACTGGCCTGGCCCAACTAGATGTTCAACCTGTTATTGACCGCCGCCTTGCTGGTGGCCGCGACGGCGCTCCCGCTTGCAGCCAATGCCCAGGACGTCCTGAAAAAACCGTCGTTCCGCGGCAAGGTGGCGCGCCTGCCAGCCGCTCCCTACGCAGAGCGTGAAGAGGCCATGGCGTTTGCCAGCGACCTGGCGCAGCGGCGGGACCTCGACCCCGCTTGGGTGCGGCGCGCCATCGGCGAAGCGCGCTACCTGCCGACCGTCTCGCGCCTGATGCAGCCGGCGCCCCCGGGCACGGCCAAGAACTGGCGCGTGTACCGCAGCCGCTTCATCGATCCTGTGCGCATCAGCGCCGGGGTGAAGTTCTGGCTGGCCAACCGCGAGGCTCTGCAGCGGGCCGAGAAGGAATTCGGCGTGCCGGCTGAAATCATTGTCGGGATC
>JANXVP010000059.1 GCA_025351615.1 Ramlibacter sp.
TGGAACGGCTGGATGGCGACGAGGCGCTGTTCGACCAGGTGTTGCATTCTTTCATTGGGCTGGCGCCCCAGACCGTCGCGCAGATTCTCGCAGCCCTGCAGCGGGACGAGCCCGGCGCCGTCCATCGCCACTTGCATTCGCTGGCCGGATCTGCGGCCATGGTGAACGCCGATGCGCTGGGCAAGCTGGCGCGCGCCTTGGAGCAGCAGGCGTTGAACGGAAACTGCGCGCAGGTGGCCCAGGGGATGGGTGCGCTGCAGTCCGCCCTGGACGCTTTCCTGCTGGTCAATTCAGAGACAACGAAGGACATTCCCCCATGAACACGGCCCTGGTATCCCCACCGCAAAACGCGCCTGCGGCGTCGATCCTGGTGATCGAGGACGATCCGGTCCAGCGGCTGGCCGTGGTCGGCATCCTGCAGCGGGTCGGTTACCGCGTCCTGTGGGCTGTCGACGGCGAGCAGGGGCTGGAGATGGCGCGCCAGTCCATGCCCGACCTGATCGTCTGCGACGTTGTCATGCCCGGCATGAATGGCTACCAGCTGGTCACGGCGCTGCGCCAGGAAGCCGGGCTGGCCGAGGTGCCGGTCATCATGCTCACCACGATGGTGGAGCGGGCGCAGGTGCGCGTCGGCATGACATCGGGCGCCGACGATTATCTGGCCAAGCCGCTCAATGCGGCGGAGCTGCGCGACGCGGTGGCTGCCCTGCTGACACGGCGCAAGGCGCGCCGCGAGGAAATCGTGGGCGACATCAAGGACAAGTTCCTCGCCGCGCTGGAAGGGCAGAAGCAGTCGTTGGCCAACCTTTACGAGCAGCGGCTGTTCAAGGAGCTCAACAACCGCTGGGACGACAGCAGCCGGTACAACGAAGCGCTGGAATATCCGGACAGCATCGTGCTGGCCGTGGACCTGTTTTCAGCCATCCTGGCACGCCAGTCTCCCAGCGACGATCTCGCCGCCGCGGTGCGCCAGGGCTACCAGAACGCGCGCGATACGCTGTACCTGTTCGGCGCGCGCCACCTTGTGCCCCAGGGCGACGACTTGCTGGCGGTGTTCGTCCCGATGCCTGACACGGACCATTCGGCTTTCTGCGTGCGCGCGCTGCGGGGTGCGCTGGCGCTGGTCAAGAGCGCGGAGAGCGGCATGACGGTTGCGCTTCACACGGGTCCCGCAACGCTGGTTCACGTCACTGACCCCCTGCATGGCGACGCCGGCAGCGTCCTGACCGGCGAAACCGCGCCAGCCGCGGCTGCGATGCAGGCGTTTGCGCGGCAGTCCAAATGGCGGGTTGCCTGCTCGGGGGCGTTGCTGGACGGCCTGGAAGGGCAGGTCACCACCGGGCGCAGCACGCCGATGACAGCGGGCGGCGCCTCCCTGGTGGCATTCGAGGTGCTGGCGCTCGCCTGACGCGTGCGCCATTTCCGGCGGCGGGCCGGATGCCTTACAGTGGGCGCATCTGAGTAACTCAACGGAACAGCCTGTGGCCACACCCAATTACGGATACGAGAAGCGCCAAAAAGAGCTGGCCAAGAAGCGCAAGAAGGAAGACAAACTCAAGGCCAAGGCGGACCGCAAGACCGGTGAGGGGGGCGAGGGCGCTGCGGACGATGGCGAGCACAATGGCGCCGCGCCGCCAGCACTGGGCGCACCGACCCAGGGTTGATTTCCCGTGACGGTCTGGCTGGCAATTGCATCCAGGAAGCGCAGTCCCCGGGCGGACCTGATCGTTCAGCCGTTCATGCCAGGATTTCCCTGGCCAACGCGGACATCGCCTGCGCGGAGCGGTCCGTGGGTGTGATCGGCTGGGCATCTGCATACAGCCTGAAGTTGCGCTCGATTGACGCCGCGTAGCCGGGGTCGTAGTGCGTCAGAAGCAGCGCCCGCACCACCGGTTCCAGGTCGCCTGCGCGCACCATGGCCTGCCAGCCCTCGACCACGCTCCTGCCTCGAAGCGTGGTCAGCGCGCCCAGCCGATCGCAGAATAGTCCGGGGTCGCTGACGAAGAATTCGTAGTCTTCCATCAGCAGAGCGACACGCTGGTCCTCGGCGAGTTCGAGCCGCAGGCAGGGGCTGGCGCGCATGGCCTGGACCAGCGCATCCGGCACGGCGAGGTTGCCGACCTTTTTGCTCTCGCTTTCGATGAACACCGGGCGCGCCGCATCGAACAGCCGCAACTTGTTCCACACCAGCGTGTCGAACCGCTTTTGGGTGGGTTGCGGCTGACCCGGCACCTGGCCGAGAACGGAGCTGCGATGACGCGCCAGGTCTTCCAGGTCCAGCACCTGGGCGCCGGCTTCGTCGAGTGCGTGCAGCAGCCGGGTCTTGCCGCAACCAGTGGGACCGCAGACCACGCGGTAGTCCAGCCTTCCGGCCTGCTGCGGCAAGTCCGCCAGCACCGCTGCCCGAAACGCCTTGTAGCCGCCGTCGATCAGCGCGACCCGGAAGCCGATCTGGTCCAGCACCAGCGCCAGCGAGCCGCTGCGCTTGCCGCCTCGCCAGCAGTACACCAGCGGTTGCCAGCCCTTGGGCTTGTCGATCACGCTGCGCTCGATATGACGGGCGATATTGGCTGCCGCTAGCGCCGCTCCCCGTTTTCTGGCCTCGAAGGGATTGATCTGCGCGTAGGCTGCGCCTACCAGGTGCCGTTCCCCGTCGTTGAGCGTCGGCCAGTTCTGCGCTCCCGGCAGGTGATCCTCGGCATATTCGGCTTCACTACGGGCGTCGATGACCGCGCTGAAGTCAGCGAGCCGCCCGATGGCATCCCCTGCCGGAATGGCCTGCACCGTCATTTCTCCGGTCCCCCCATGCGCCTCGCCGTGCTCCCCGCGGAAGCGCGGCCGGGGCGGGGCGCCTTGGCATCATCCAGCAATTTCTTCAACTCGGGCCAGACGTTGGCCAGCATCTGCGGATGTGCCTCGGCCTTGGGGTGGATCCGGTCGGACTGGAACATCCGGGTCGGATCGTCGGCGTCGGCCACGCCCTTGAGCAGGAAAGACACGAGCGCCGTGTGGTTCGTCTTCGCGACTTGCGCGAACAGGCCGCTGAAACGGTTGCTGTAGTCGGTGCCGTAGTTGGGTGGAACCTGCATCCCGACAAGCAAGACCCGGGCGCCGGCCTGTTGCGCCGCCTGCGTCATCTGCGACAGGTTGTCCTCGATCCCGGCCAGCGGCAAACCGCGCAGCGCGTCGTTGCCGCCGAGTTCGATCACCACCACCTTGGGCTTGTGTTGCGCCAGCAGCGCAGGCAAGCGGGAGCGGCCGCCCGGCGTCGTGTCGCCGCTGACGCTGGCGTTGACCACCTGGAACGGAATCTTTTCGGTTGCCAGCCGCTTTTCCAGCAATGCCACCCATCCGCTACCGCGCTTCAGGCCATACTCGGCGCTAAGCGAGTCGCCAAGCACGAGAATGGTCGCGTCGCCCGCCGCGCGCGCGGGCACGAGTCCACTCACCGCCAAAGCCGCCGCAATCCAGCTGCGGCGCGTCCAACCAGCCAAAACCATGTCTGTTCCCATCATTTCCATCGAGCATGTCTACAAATCGGTGACCGACTCGACCGGCACCCTCGACATTCTGCAAGATATCGATTTCACGCTGGAGGCCAGGGAGACTGCCGCAATCGTCGGCGCTTCCGGGTCGGGGAAAAGCACCTTGCTGTCGATCATCGCGGGTCTGGACACACCGACCCGGGGCACGGTCGTGCTCGCCGGCCAGGATCTGTTCGCAATCGACGAGGATGACCGCGCAGCGCTGCGGGCGCAGAAGGTCGGATTCGTGTTCCAGAGCTTCCAGCTGATGGGAAACCTCACGGCGCTCGAAAACGTGATGCTGCCGCTGGAACTGGCCGGCCGGCGCGACTCCCGCAAGGCGGCTGGCGAGATGCTGGCCAGGGTCGGCCTGTCGCAGCGGCTGGGCCACTATCCCAAGGTGCTTTCTGGCGGTGAGCAGCAGCGGGTGGCGCTGGCAAGGGCCTTTGTGGTCCAGCCTGCCGTGCTGTTGGCCGACGAGCCCACCGGCAGCCTGGATTTCGCCACCGGGGAAACCGTCATGGAGCTGATGTTCGACCTGAATCGCGAGCAGGGAACGACCCTGGTGCTGGTGACGCACGACGCTGGCATCGCTGCGCGCTGCCAGCGCCGGATTACCATCGAGGCGGGCCGCGTCAGCCGTTGATGCCGGCGCGGACTCTCGACAGGACAAGGCGACTGTCCCAACGCTGGGGCCCAGCCGGTGGTGGTGGAAAACCAGCCCGGCGCGGGCGGAAACGGCGGCACCGACTTTGTAGCCAAGTCAGCCGCCGATGGCTACAGTTGGGTTCCGCTGGCACGCCGGAGCCCGTGGTCCGCAAGATCAACAGCGACCTTGTGGAGTTGCTGCGTGACGAGGGCGTCATGGAGAAGTTTGCTGCCCTTGGCGCCGATCCTTGTGTGACTCAGCCCGAACAGGTCGGCCGCATCCTGCAGAAGGACATTCAAAATGTGGGCCCAGGTGGTGAAGGCCTCCGGCGCGCGCATCGACTGAACGCCATCGTCGCGTGTTGCGGCGCTGTGTCAGACCTGGCGCTCGGGCAAAGCGCGTTGTAGAGCCTGCAGGAAAACGGTGCGCTGTTCCGGATGGTCGATGCTGTTCGCCACCGCAGCGACAAAGTCGCGGAACTGCCCGCACACGTCGATCTCGCGCAGCATCAGCGGCGGCGCCAGCGGTCCGATGAAGCGTTGCAGCGTGTGCTCGATGATCGCCAGTTCGGCCGGAGCGATGTCGAGCTGGCGGGTCGCGTCGGCACGCGAAGGCGAGCGCGGCGCAGGCGGGCCATTGCAGGCCGCTGCAGTCCCATGGTCGTCGCCGGCCGGTGCCGGGATCAGAGGCTTCCCCAGCGATCCCGCCCGGAAAAACTCCCGCGTGCGGGGATTCTGGATGGCCGCCGCCAGCGCCTCGCGCAGGGCCTGCGCGCTGGCGGCGCGGCCTTGCATCTTGCGCACCAGGATCCGCGCCAGCGGCCCGATGTAGCCGGCCAGCTCTGCCTCGATGTCCTTGATCGATTCGGCATCGATTGCGCTGTCCTGGTCCAGCGGTAACGGCCGCGTGGCCAGGAACCCCACCAGTGTGTCGCGGTGCGGCGCGCTTGGCAACGGAACCACGGTGTACACCTCCAGCGGCTGCGCGACAGAAGGACCGTGGTACTGGAACAGCTCCTCGGTGTCTGGATTGAGCCGCGACAGCAGGTCGTGGTAGCTGTGGGACAGCACCACATCGTTGGGACTTGCCCGTTCCTTCAACTGCTTCGCGCGGTCGACCGCGTCGCCGGCCACCGTCACCTCGTCATTGCTGTCGGCCGTCACCTGCGCCGGGCCCATATGCAACGCAACACGCATGCAGAGCAGTTCACCGTAGCGCTGCGACACCAGGTCGCGCAGCAGCAGGGCGCAGTGGAGCGCCTCTTCGGGATCGCCCATGAAGCAGACCACCGCGTTACCGGCGGACTCGACCGCCAGCCGGGTATTTTCCGGTAGTCCCCGCAGCGCCTTGCCGATCAACTCGTGAAGCACCTTCTTCAAGACAGCAGGATTTTCCGGTGGCTTGCCGGCCGGCGCACGCAGATCCACCAACATGACGGTGCACAGCGAGAGGGGATACGCATGCATGCAAACCATCTTATAGAAGAGCTTGCAGCACCGTCCCCCTGATAATCCCGCAATGTCTGCTCCCAAAGTCCTGTTCGGCTTCCATGCGGTCGGCGTGCGCTTGAAAACCGCGCCGCGTTCGGTGATCGAGATTTATTACGAACCGACCCGGCGTGACGCCAGGATGCGGCAGTTCATCGAGCGCGCTACCGAAGCCGGCGTGCGCCTGGTCGAAACCGACGGCATGCGGCTGGCGAAGCTGACCGGGGGCCACGGCCACCAGGGTGTGGCCGCCCGGGTCGAGGTCCTGCCGCAGGCGCATTCGCTGGATGACCTGCTCGATGGCGTGGAGGGCGCGCCCCTGCTGCTGGTCCTGGACGGCGTGACCGATCCGCACAATCTGGGCGCCTGCCTGCGCGTCGCCGATGGCGCCGGGGCCCACGCGGTGATCGCTCCGAAGGACCATGCGGCCGGCATTAATGCCACCGTGGCCAAGGTAGCAAGTGGCGCGGCGGAAACCGTCCCCTACTTCATGGTGACCAACCTCGCGCGCACCATGGGCGAGTTGAAGGAGCGCAGCATCTGGTGCATAGGAACCACTGACGACGCGCCGAAGACGCTTTACCAGACCGACCTCACGGGACCGGTGGCGCTGGTGCTGGGCGCTGAAGGCGGCGGCATGCGCCAGCTCACGCGCAAGACCTGCGACGATCTGGCCAGCATCCCCATGCGCGGTGCGGTCGAAAGCCTGAACGTGTCGGTTGCGAGCGGCGTCTGCCTGTACGAGGCTCTGCGCCAGCGCTCCTGACCGGCGCCACTGTCTTGGCGGTCCACTGCTCTGGCTCAGTCGCTGGCCTGATCTAGCAGGGCAATGTCATCTGCCGACACCCTGATGCGCAAGGCCGATTCAAGCTCGGCCAGCTGCGAAAGTGACGAAGCGCTCGCGATCGGCGCTGTGACGCCGGGCTGCGCCAGCAACCAGGCGATCGCAACCTGGCCCGGCTTGCTCCGGGTGCGCGCGGCCACTGTGTCCAGCGCTGCCAGGATGCGCTGCCCCCGCTCGTTGAGGTACTTGTCGACGGTGTTGGCGCCACGCGGGCTCTTGCCGGCGTCGGCGGGCTTGCGGTACTTGCCGGTCAGGAAGCCCGCGGCGAGCGCATAGAAATTGATGACGCCGACCCCTTGCTCGCGACATATCGGCTCCAGTTCTTTTTCGAACGTCGCGCGGTCGTACAGGTTGTAGAGCGGTTGCAGGCTCTCATAGCGCGGCAGCCCGAGGCGGCGGCTGGTTTCCAGCGCCTCCTTCAATCGGGGCGCGGTGTAGTTGGAGGCTCCGATCACGCGCACCTTGCCGTCTTTCACCAACGCGCCAAATGCTTCCAGCGTGGCTTCCAGCGGCGTCGCTTCGTCGTCCTGGTGCGCCTGATAGAGGTCGATGTGATCGGTCTGCAGCCGCCGCAGGGAGTCCTCGACGGCGCGGCGGATATAGGCCGGCTGCAGGCCGCTCCTGCCGTCGCCCATGTCCATGCCGACCTTGGTCGCCAGGATCACCCGGTCACGCTTGCCGCTGGCCTTGAGCCATTTGCCGATGATGGTTTCCGACTCTCCGCCGGCGTGGCAAGGCGCCCAGCGCGAGTACACGTCCGCGGTGTCGATGAAGTTGAAGCCGGCATCCAGCCAGGCGTCTAGGATCGAGAACGACGTTGGCTCGTCCACCGTCCAGCCGAACACGTTGCCGCCGAGGCAGACCGGAGAAACCTTCAGCGGCGAACGTCCGAGGGTGCGGTAATCCATGGCCAATTGTCCTTCAGGAATGAAACGGGGAAATGCGCGCTCGGGGGAAATGAAAACTGCTATAAGCCTGTCATCTCAGCCGAGCAGAGGACGGGCATGGTTACGACGCAATCCGCGGACCCGAGGGCGCCATCATCGACAGGGGAGCCAGGGGCCTCTACCGTTCGCACCGGCTTGCCGTTGTCGCCATGAAGCGAATCCTGCTGATCGTCATTCTTGCCGCATCCGGCTGGTACGGGTGGAGCAAATACGAAGCGCACCTCC
>JANXVP010000062.1 GCA_025351615.1 Ramlibacter sp.
CGGCTGTTGCCGGCAGCTGCCACGCGCGCGCCATCTGGTAGAACATCAGCGCGGCCGACGAGATCGCGGCGATGGACCCTCCGCCCAGCAGCGGCCCCAGCGCATCCTCCGTCGCCGCGCCGCTGAAGAGAAGAAACAGGCCACTGACGATCAGCACGCTGCCGACCTGGTGCAGGCCCGTCTGGATCGTGGCGAGCCGGGCCGACGCGGCGGCCAGCCAGAGCCGGTAGATCATCCCGTAGAGAACCGAGACCACGAAGCCGAGCAGCAGGACATGCGCGTGGGTGACGTGCTGCCCATGGTTCTTGGAAATCGCCATGTAGATGCCCAACGCCATGCCCAAGACGGCAAAGCCGAGGCCGAACATGACGTGCCACCTGGAAATCGAGGAGATGCGGGAGCCGGTGTTCATGATGCGTTTCCTTTCGGCGCGGAAAGACGGCCGCAACGCGCATTGCGCATGGAAGCCGCGGCGATGTCAAGGACCAACTGCGTTTCACGTTCGTCCCGGGGCGCGAAGACGAGGGCGGATTTAAAAAGCTGTCATTCTGGCCTGCGAGCCGGGATTCCATGCATACCGTGCCGCCACCGCCGTGGGGCTGGTGGCCAGGCGCTGCGTTGCGCGTAAGTTTGCGGCTGTCATTGGGCGCTGTTCATTCGCGATGAATCGCTCTCCATCAAGCAGCCAATTTCGCGCTCGCCAGCCGATTCAAGCTCACCCCTTGCTCCGCCGCCGTCAACGCCAGATTGCGGTGCAGTTGCGGGGGGATGCGCACCCTGAACTCGCCGCTGTAATGCTTCTCGGCCATTGCCTCAGGCACGGGTTCGCCGCAGGCCTGCATGTCCGCAACCACCTCGGCTACAACCTTGGCAATACCTCTGAGCGCGGCCTCAGGCGTCTTCGCCAGCCAGCTGAGCGACGGAAACTCAGCGCATAAGCCGAGGTGCTCGCCGTCTTCCGGCGACCAGGTGACGCGATAGGTGTAATGCTTGATGTTCATTTCGATTGACCTTGTAGCTTGTCAATGGCTTGCAGAACTTGCCTGACCTGATAGGGCTTGGCCTTGCCTTTGACGTTCTGGATGTTGACGTGCGGATCGCCCGGCCAGGGCATCTTGAAGATGGCATGGCTACTGCCGTCTTGCCGTGCCTTGCCGGAATAGGCCAAGCAGACCTTCTTCAAGTCGGTGTATCCGACGTTCGCTGGCTCGCGGCGCATCGATTCCAGAATTTTATCGACATTCGCCATGTCCGATATGGTGCCACTATTGGCACCAAAAGTCAATCCGCTCAGGCCACGATCTGGTTGCTCTGGAAGAGCGTGAGTTGCCGCGCGGAGCCCTCACTGCCGCTCAATATTCCTGCTGGCGACGATCTTCCTGAACCGTTCGATGTTGCCTTCCATGCGGGCGCGCGCTTCGTCGGGCGTGGAAGACATCGGGCGCTGGCCCAGCTCCTGCAGGCGCGCCTTGATCTTCGGGTCGTCCAGCGCCACCTTCACTTCCTGGTTGATCCGCGTCACGATCTCCGGCGGCGTGGGCGCCGCGCACACCAGGGCGAGCCACGACTCGTATTGCAGCTCGGGATAGAACTCGCCCAGCGAGGGCACACCGGGGAACTGGTCGCTGCGCAACGGCGACGAAACGGCAATGGCGCGCAGCTTTCCGCCACGCACTTGCGTGACGGTCGCTGCGGCGCTGTCGATCATCACGTCGACGCGGCCCGCCAGCACCTCGACCAGCGGGCCGGCGCCGCTGCGAAAAGGCACATGCAAAAACTCGGCGCCCGACTCGCCCGACATCCATTCGCCGACGAAGTGGTAGGCCGACCCGGTCCCCACCGAGCTGAAGGTCAGCTTGCCGGGCGCCGCCTTGGCCCGGCGGATCAGGTCGGCGAAATCCTTGATCGATGAATCGGTCGCGACGGACAGGACGATCGGGTACACCGAGAGCGTCGAGATCCACGAGAAACTCCTGACCGGGTCGAACGGCAAGGCCTTCTGGATGGCCGCCTGGGTCGCCGCTGCGCTGGACAACAGCGTCCAGGTGAGGCCGTCCGGGTTCGAGCGGGCGGCGATGTCGGACGCCATGACGCCGCCCGCACCGGCCTGGTTTTCCACGACGATGGCCTGGTGCAGCGCCGTGCTCATTTGCGCGGTGACCAGGCGACCCGTCACGTCACTGCCGGAGCCGGGACCCCCGGAGATGACCAGCCGGACCGGCCGCGCAGGGCTCCAGGCAGCGGGCGCCAGCGGCTGACCGCTCGCGCCCGGCGCAAGCAGCATGGCCAAGGCAGATGCCGGAGCCAAAGCAGCAAAGCTGCGCCTGTTCAATCGCATGATCGACTCCCTCAAATCGCTTTCAGGCCGGCGCCTTCACATCGTCGCGGATGCCGTTGCGCAGGATGCCGATGGCGTCGACGTCGACCTCTACCAGGTCGCCGGGCTTCATGAACACCTGCGGGTTGCGCTTGTTGCCGACACCGCCGGGCGTGCCGGTAACGATCACGTCGCCGGCCTCGAGCGGAATGAAGGTCGAGATGTAGGCAAGCTGGCGGGGGATGCTGTGGATCATCTTGTCGGTGGTCGTGCGCTGCATCTCCTGGCCGTTCAGCCGGGTGACCAGCGTCATCACCTGGTCCGGCTTGATGTCGTCGGCCGTCGCCAGCCACGGGCCGAAACCGCCGGTGCGCCAGAAATTCTTGCCTGCCGTCCACTGCGAAGTCTGGTTCTGCCAGTCGCGCACGCTGCCGTCGTTGTAGCAGGCGTACCCGGCGATGTGGCTCCACGCATCAGCCTCGCCGATGCGCCACCCCGGTTTGCCGATGACGAGGGCGATCTCGCCTTCGTAGTCGAGCCGGGTCGATTCGGGCGGCCGCACGATGTCCTGGCCATGCGCCACCTGGGAGCCGCTCAGGCGCAGGAAGATGGCCGGGCTTTCGGTGATTTCACG
>JANXVP010000065.1 GCA_025351615.1 Ramlibacter sp.
AGCGACTACCCGGTGATCCAGGCGGTGACCATCTACCTGGCTGCGCTGACGATGGTGATCAACCTGGTGACTGATGTGCTGTACAAGTTCGTCGACCCGCGGGTGGTGCTCAAATGAGCGCCGTGCCACGGCTTCCCGGCACCCTCGCCGTGCCTGCCGAGGCGGCCACGCCTGTCCTCGCGAGGCTGCCTCGCTCGCCCGGCGTCTGGGCCCAGGCCTGGGCGCGCCTGCGCAAAGATCGCGTCGGCATGGTGTCGCTCTGGGTCGTCGCCGTCTTTCTGCTGCTGGTGCTGCTAGCGCAGTTCGGCGTCATCGGCGCGCAGTGGCAGGCCGAGGTGGGCGAGCCCTTCGCGCCACCCACATTCGTCGGAGCGCCGCAAAAGGTGGCCGAGGTCGCGCAAGCCAAGGCGCCGCCCAACGTGGACTTGTCCGACGTCGATCCGCTGGCGCCGCGGTATGCCGAGTGGCAGGCCCGCGCCGACAAGGTCAAGACGGTGGTTGCGGTGCGGTCGCCGACCTTGCCGTTCGGCGGCGACCGGATCGGTCGCGACGTGCTGGCCAAGACGATCAAGGGCGCGCAGGTGTCGATCCTGGTCGGCATCGCGGCAGCCTTGCTGGCAACGCTGATCGGCACCATCCTGGGTGCCGTCGCCGGTTATTTCGGCGGCAAGCTCGGCGACTTCCTGGAGTGGGTCTACAACGTCTTCACATCGGTGCCGTACATCCTGCTCATCTTCGCGCTGGCGGCCGTGTTCAAGTCGGGCCCGCTGGCCAAGACTTTCGCCAACGGCATCACGCCCGTGGTGATCATCCTGGGCGCCGTGGGCTGGACCGGCATCTACCGGCTGGTGCGCGCCGAATACATCAAGCACCGTTCGCGTGAATACGTGCGCGCCGCGGAGGCGATCGGCGCCGGCCATCTGGCGTGCATGTTCGGCCACATCCTGCCCAACATCAGCCACGTCGTGCTGGTGCAGCTGAGCCTGCACGTCGTCGCTTTCATCAAGGCTGAAGTCATCCTGTCCTTTCTCGGCCTGGGAGTGCCGATCGACATGGTGAGCTGGGGCACGATGCTCTCCGAGGCGCAGACCGAGCTGGTGCTGGGCAAGTGGTGGCAGCTCACGGCAGCCACCGTCTTCATGGCGACCTTCGTGACCGCCTTCGCGCTGCTGACCGACGCGCTGCGCGACGCGATGGACCCGAAACTTCGGTAGGAGCGCGAGCCGATGCAGTCCCTGATCGAAGTGCGCGACCTGCGCGTCACATTCTGCATGGGTGAGGAGCGGCTCGAAGCGGTGCGCGGCATCAGCTTCGACGTTCCCGCCAACGCCACCGTGGCCCTGGTCGGCGAGTCCGGCAGCGGCAAGAGCGTCAGCGCGATGAGCATCGTGCGGCTGTTGCCGGAGAACGCCGAGGTCGATTCGGCCAGCCGCATCCTGTTCCAGGGGACCGACCTGCTGAGGGTGCCGCAGGAGCAGATGCGGCTGCTGCGCGGCAAGGAGATTTCGGTGGTGTTCCAGGAACCCATGAGCTCGCTCAACCCGGTGTTTCCCGTGGGTGAGCAGATCGCCGAGGTGCTGCGGATCCACGCGGGCATGACAGCGCGGCAGGCGCGCCAGCGTGCGCTGGAGCTGCTGGAGGAAGTGGGTATCCCCGAGCCGCGCACACGGCTGAATGCTTATCCGCACGAGCTGTCAGGCGGGCAGCAGCAGCGCGTGATGATCGCCATCGCGATCGCCTGCGAGCCCAAGCTGCTGATCGCCGACGAGCCGACCACGGCGCTGGACGTCACCGTGCAGCGGCAGGTGGTGGACCTGCTGGCCCGGCTGCAGGAGCGGCACCGGATGAGCGTGCTGTTCATCAGCCACGACCTCGGGCTGGTCGGGGAGATCGCCCGTGAGGTGATCGTGATGCGCCAGGGCGAGGTGCGTGAGGCGGGACCGGTGGCCCAGATTTTCAGCGCGCCCAGGGATGCCTACACCCGGGCCCTGCTGGCCTGCCGTCCGCCGCTGAACGCGCGGCCGCGCCGCTTGCCGGTGATCGAGGACATCCTGGGCAACAAGCCTGTGAGTGGCGAGCAGCGCCATGCCCTCGCGTCGGACGGTCCGGCGCTGATCGAAGTCACAGGCCTGCGCAAGGCCTACCGTCTGAAGGACGGGCTGTTCCGGCACAAGACCATCGACGCGGTGAAGCTGGCCGACTTCTCGCTGCACAAGGGCCGCACGCTCGGTGTGGTGGGCGAGTCGGGCTCGGGCAAGACCACCCTCGGCATGATGCTCACGCGGCTGACGGACGCGAGCGGGGGCCGCATCATGTTCGAAGGAACCGACCTCGCCACCTTGAGCGCAGCGTCGATGCGGCCGTACCGGCGCCGGATCCAGATCATTTTCCAAAACCCGTACGCGAGCCTGAACCCGCGCTTCACCGTCGGCCAGATCCTGATGGAGCCGATGCGCATCCACGGCATCGGCTCAAATGAAGACGAGCGCGCCGGGCTGGCGCTGGGCTGGCTGGAGAAGGTGGGGCTGCCGCCGCAGGCTTTCGGCAAGTATCCGCACGAGTTTTCCGGCGGCCAGCGCCAGCGGATCGCGATCGCGCGCTGCCTCACCATGCAGCCGGAGATCATTGTCTGCGACGAGAGCGTGAGCGCGCTGGACGTGAGCGTGCAGGCCACAGTGCTGAACCTGCTGCTGGACCTGCAGGAGGAGTTCGGCCTCACGTATGTCTTCATCAGCCACGACCTGGCGGTGGTCAAGTACATGGCCGACGACATCCTGGTGATGAACAAGGGCGAGATCGTCGAGCGCGGCAGTGCCGACGAGATCTACGCCAATCCGCGCCATCCCTACACGCAGCAATTGCTGGCCGCGATTCCGCGCGGCTATCACGCCGCTACCTGAGGAACAACATGAACCTGCCTGCTTGCCGCGTCGCGGTCCTGTCCATCTGGATCGCCCTGGCCTGCGTCGGCGCTCACGCCCAGCAGCCGGTCGACATCGCCATTCCCGACATCCCGTATACCAAATACGTGTTGAAGAACGGGCTGACCCTGCTGGTCCACGAAGACCACAAACTGCCGGTTGTCGCCGTCAACACCTGGTACCACGTGGGCTCGAAGAACGAGAGCGTCGGCAAGACCGGCTTCGCCCACCTGTTCGAGCACCTGATGTTCAGCGGCAGCGAGAATTTCGACAAGGTCTACCTGTCGGCGTTGAGTGGCGTCGGCGCCACGAGCCTGAACGGCACCACCAACCCGGACCGCACCAACTACTTCCAGAACGTGCCGACCTCGATGCTGGATTACGCGCTGTTCGCCGAGAGCGACCGGATGGGGCATTTGCTGGGCGTGCTGGACCAGAATAAGCTCGATTTGCAGCGTGGCGTGGTCCAGAACGAAAAACGCCAGGGCGAGAACCAGCCGTACGGCGTCACGCGGCAACTGCTCGCCGAAAACACCTACCCGCCCGGGCACCCGTATTCGTGGACCACCATCGGCTCCATGAAGGATCTGGAGGCGGCGTCGATGGCAGATGTCCGGGAATGGTTCAGGACCCATTACGGCCCGGACAACGTGACGCTGGTACTGGCCGGCGACATCACGCCGGAAGCTGCGCGTCAGAAGGTGGAGAAGTACTACGGCGACATCCCGCCCGGTCCGCCGCTGGCCAAGCACCAGGCCTGGATCGCCAAGCGCAGCGGCACCCAGCGCGACACCGTGCAGGACCGTGTGCCTCAGGCCCGCGTGTACCGCATCTGGAACGTGCCCGGCGTCCACACTCCGACCAGTGCGCTGCTCCAGCTGGCGGCGCAAGTGCTGGGCGGCGGCAAGTCTTCGCGCTTCTACAAGCGGCTGGTATTCCAGGACCAGCTCGCCACCAGCGCGACCGCTAGCAACGACCTCGGCGAGATCGCAGGCCAGTTCGAGGTGGTTCTCACGGCGCGCCCCGGCGCGGACGTGGCGAAGCTGGAGCAGGCGGCCGGCGAAGAACTGAGCGCGTTCATGCGGACCGGCCCGTCCGAAGCGGAATTGCAGCTCGCGCGGACGGTGATTCTGGCGCGCTACGCCCGCCTGACCGAGCGGGTCGGCGGCTTCGGCGGAAAAAGCGACTTGCTGGCCGGCTGCATGACCTACACCGGAAACCCGGACTGCTACAAGGACGACCTCAAGCGGATCAAGGCGGCGACGCCGGCGGGCGTCAAGCAGGCAATGGCGCAGTGGCTGAGCGATGGCGACTACGTGCTCGAGGTGCAGCCGTTCCCGGGCGGCACGACCACCGCCGCGGTGCTGGATCGCAGCAAAGGCCCGGAGCTGGGACAACCCGGCACCCTGCGCTTGCCGCCCCTGCACAAGGCGAGCTTGTCCAACGGACTCACGGTCGCGGTGGTGGAGCGCCATTCGGCGCCTGTCGTCAACATGTCGCTGCTGGTCGACAGTGGCTACGCCTCGGATTCGGATGCCCTGCCCGGCCTCTCCAGCCTGACGCTGCGCATGCTCGAAGAAGGAACAGCACGCCGCGATTCGCTGCAGGTAGCCGGGGAGCTGGAAGCGATCGGCGCGACGTTCAGCGCCGGCGCCAACCTGGACACCGCGTTCGTGACCATGAACGCACTCAAGGCCACGCTGCCGCAGGCCCTGGACATCTACTCCGACATGGTGCTGCACCCGGCGTTCGCGCAGCCGCAATTTGCCCGCGTGCAGAAGGACCAGATTGTGGCGATCCAGCGCGAGAAGTCGAATCCGCAGACGATGGCCGTGCGGGTGCTGCCCGCGATCCTTTACGGCAAGGGCCACGCGTATGCGCGTCCGCCGACGGGGACCGAGGCGTCCGTCGCCCGCATGACGCGGGACGACGCCGCCAGTTACCACAGCACCTGGTTCAGGCCCAACAATGCCACCCTGCTGGTTGTCGGTGACACCACGCTCGCGGAAGTGACGCCCCTGCTCGAAAAAGCGTTCTCGCAGTGGAAACCCGGTGCCGTGCCGGCGAAGACCCTCGCCGAAGTGCCGCTCGCTGCGCAGCCTGTGGTGTACCTGATGGACCGCCCCGGCTCGCAGCAAAGCGTGATCTACGTCGCCCAGCTCGCACCTGCGGCCAACTCGCCCGACGCGGTGCCGCTGCAGATCCTCAACGCGGTGTTCGGCAGCTCCTTCAGCTCGCGCCTGAACATGAATCTGCGCGAGGACAAGCACTGGTCGTACGGCGTGCGCAGCGACCTGGTCCCGGCGCGCGGCCAGCGCGCATACGTGAGCCGCGCGCCGGTCCAGACCGACAGGACGAAGGAGTCGCTGCAGGAGCTGGCCCGCGAATACACCGGCCTCACCGGCGCACGGCCGGTCAACGCGGATGAACTGAAGGCCGCGCAGCTGAGCGAAACACTCGGCCTTCCGGGCGCCTTCGAAACCACCGGCCAGTTGAGCGACGCCTATTCGACGATCCTGCAGTACAAGTTGCCGGAAAGCTATTACAGCGACTTCGCGCCCCGGGCGATGGCGCTGACGACCGACCAGGCCAATGCGCTGGCAAAACGTGTGATCGTTCCCGGCCAGCTGGTCTGGGTGGTCGTCGGCGACATGGCCAAGGTCGAAGCGGGCATCCGCGAGCTCAATCTCGGTGAGGTGCACAAGATCGACACCGACGGAAATCCGGTCCGATGAGCAGCCTCTTGCAGCGTATTGCCGCGTCGCTGCTGGCAGCAGTTCTCGTTGCTGGTGTACACGCCGCCACTGCCGACCCCCTGCAGTCTGCCGCACTGCAAGGGCTGTTCGACCGTCAGTGGGAGGACGTTTCGCGCAGGTTTCCCGAAGGCAGCACGTTCCGCGGAGACCTGCGTTACAACGACCGGCTGTCGGACCAGTCGGCCGAGGCGATCGCGGCCTACGACCTGCAGGTGCGCCGCTGGCTGACTGAGGCCAGGGCCGTTTCCCGCGATCGCCTGGACGCTACCGACCGTGTGTCGCTGGACCTGTTCATCGGCAAGATGGAGCGGGAGGTCGAAGAACAGGCGTTTCCAGGCTACCGCAGTCTCAAGCTGAGCTCGCTGGGGGGCGTGCAGTCCGACTTCGCGGAATTGCTCAAAGCCAGCCCGGTGCGCAACCGGCTGCAGGTCGAGCAGATGTTGCGGCGGATGGCGGCCTACCCGAAGCAGATGGACCAGGAGATTGCCGGCTTGCGGCGCGGGATGGCGCTGGGATGGGTCGCCTCGCGCAACGTGATCGAGCGGGTGCTGGCCCAGATCGGCGACCAGTTGCCAGCCGATTTGGAGACCGGGCCGTTTTACGCGCCGTTCCTCAAGCTCAGAGCCGACATCCCGGTGGCCGAGCGCGTTGCGCTGCAAGCCGAGTGCAGGGCGGCCATCGAGCACCACGTGATTCCCGCCATGCAAAAGCTGCGTGCTTTCGTGGCCGACGAGTACCGGCCACGCGCAGTGGCCAGCGGCGCCCTGCGCGACTATTCCGAAGGCGACCGCGTGTACGACATGGTGGTGCGGCACCAGACCACCACCGGGCTGTCGGCCGCCGAGATTCACGCCATCGGCCAGCGCGAGCTGACGCGGCTGCGCGGCGAGATGGAGGGCGTGATGCGGGACACGAAATTCGCCGGCAGCTTCCCGCAGTTCATCGACGACCTCAACACCAATCCGAAGTTCTTCCACGCGGGCCCGGAGGCTCTGCTCGCCGGGTATCGCGACATCGCCAAGCGCATCGATGCGGAGTTGCCCCGGCTGTTCGCCGAACTGCCGCGTGCCCCCTACGGCGTGCGGGCGATGCCGGTGTTCCAGGGGCCGGATGCGGCCGAATACTACGACTCGCCGACCCGCGACGGCAGCCGCGCCGGCTACTTCAATGCCAACACGCTGGGCTGGAAGACGCGCCCGATCTGGCGCATGGCGACGCTGACAGCGCATGAAGCCGTGCCCGGCCACCATCTGCAGATTGCCCGGGCCATCGAGTTGCGCGGACTGCCGCAGTTTCGCCGGGAGCCCGGCTACACCGCTTACGTCGAGGGGTGGGCGGTCTATGCCGAGACGCTGGGGCGTGATGTCGGGCTATACGCCGATCCGTACAGCCTGTTCGGCCACCTGCAGTGGCAGGCTTTCCGGGCTGCGCGGCTGGTGGTGGACACCGGCATCCACAGCCTGGGCTGGTCGCGGCAGCAGTCCATCGATTTCATGGTCGAGCGGACCGGGATGGACCGCAGCTTCGTCCAGTCGGAGGTCGATCGCTACACCTCAATCCCCGGCCAGGCCCTGGGCTACATGATCGGCAAGCTGAAGATCGTGGAGCTGCGGGATCGGGCCAGGACCAGACTCGGCGAGCGCTTCGACCTGCGGCGCTTCCACAACGCGGTAATCGACCAGGGCGCTCTGCCGCTG
>JANXVP010000069.1 GCA_025351615.1 Ramlibacter sp.
GCCTACAACTTTTTCGTACGCATTCCGAACATGCCGTTGATCCCGGCGCTGATTCTGGGCGGCGTGTGCGCCATGCTGTTCGGCATTCTGTTTGGCCTTCCGAGCCTGCGTGTCAAGGGCCTGTACCTGGCAGTGGCCACGTTGGCGGCGCAATTTTTCAGTGACTGGATGTTCTTGCGCATCAAGTGGCTGACCAACGATTCGCCGTCCGGCTCGGTGTCGGTCAGCAGCTTGCAGGTGTTCGGTCTGCCCGTCGAGAGCGCGGTGAGCAAATACTGGTTCTGCCTGCTCATCCTTGCGGTGATGGCGCTGCTCACCAAGAACCTCGTGCGCGGCGCGATAGGCCGCGAATGGATGGCGATCAGGGACATGGACGTGGCGGCCGCCGTCATCGGGATCCGGCCGATGTACGCCAAGCTCAGCGCCTTTGCCGTCAGCTCTTTCATCATCGGCGTGGCCGGGGCGCTCTGGGCCTTCGTCTACCTGGGCGCCTGGGAGCCCGCTGCGTTTTCGGTCGACTTGTCGTTCCGGCTGCTGTTCATGGTGATCATCGGAGGACTCGGCTCCATCATGGGTGCGTTCTTCGGCGCCGGGTTCATCGTGGTCCTGCCGATTGCGCTGAATCAGTTTCTGCCGGTGCTGGCGAGCCTGGTCGGCGTGAGCATCGGCACTGCCGGCATGGCCCACGCCGAACTGATGATTTTCGGTGGGCTGATCGTCTGGTTCCTGATCGTCGAACCGCATGGCCTGGCCAAGCTCTGGTCCACCGGCAAACAGAAGCTGCGCCTCTGGCCTTTCCCGCACTGATTCCCGTCCCGCTTCGATTCTTATTCACAGGAGAGACAAATGAAGCTTCGCAAGTTCTTACTGGCCACCCTGCTGGCCGCAACCGTTGCGCCGGGCGCTTTCGCGCAGGCCAAAGAGCAATTCTTCCCGCTTCTGTCTTACCGTACCGGCCCATACGCGCCCAACGGCACGCCGTGGGCCAACGGCAAGCAGGACTACCTGAAGATGATCAACGCCCGCGACGGCGGCATCAACGGCGTCAAGCTCACCTTCGAGGAATGCGAGACGGGGTACGCCACCGACCGGGGTGTCGAATGCTATGAGCGCCTCAAGAGCCGGCCCGGCGTCGCGTTGTTCGATCCGCAGGCCACGGGCATTACCTTTGCGCTGACCGAGAAGGTGCCGACCGACAAGATCCCGCTGCTCACATTGGGCTACGGCTTGTCGGTCTCGCAGGACGGGCAGGCGTTCAAGTGGAATTTCCCGTTGATGGGAAGCTACTGGACCGGCGCCGACATCCTGATCCAGCACATCGGCAAGAAGGAAGGCGGGCTCGACAAGCTCAAGGGCAAGAAGATCGCGCTGGTCTACCACGACTCGCCGTTCGGCAAGGAGCCGATCCCGCTGCTGCAGGAACGTGCCCGCATGCACGGCTTCACGCTGGAACTGATTCCCGTCACCGCCCCCGGGGTGGAGCAGAAGGCGGCCTGGCTGCAGGTGCGCCAGATGCGTCCCGATTACGTGCTGCTGTGGGGTTGGGGGGTCATGAACTCCACCGCGCTCAAGGAAGCACAGGCGACCGGTTATCCGCGCGACAAGATGTACGGCGTCTGGTGGGCCGGCGCGGAACCGGACGTCAAGGATGTCGGCGAGGGCGCCAAGGGCTACAACGCGCTGGCACTGAACACCTCTGGCCAGCAGCCGAAGGTGATCCAGGACATCCTGAAGTATGTTCATGACAAGGGCCAGGGCACCGGCCCGAAGGAGGAAGTGGGGCAGGTGCTTTACACCCGCGGCCTGATCATCCAGATGCTGTCGATCGAAGCCGTGCGCCGGGCCCAGGAGCGTTACGGCAAGGGCAAGGTCATGACCGGCGAACAGGTCCGATGGGGTCTGGAGAACCTGGCGCTGGACCAGAAGCGGCTGGACGCCCTGGGCTTCGCCGGCGTGTTGCGCCCGCTGGCCACAAGCTGCGCGGACCACATGGGTTCGACCTGGGCCCGGGTGCAGACCTGGGACGGCAGCAAGTGGGCGTTCAGTTCGGACTTCCTGCAAGCGGACGATCAGATCATCAAGCCGATGGTCAAGGCCGGCGCAGAGAAGTATCTGGCCGACAAGAAAATGACGCGGCGGACGGCGGCTGACTGTCAGTCCTAGCCGGCTGCGCCGATACGACTTGACCCCATGAGCACACCTGACATCGTTCTCGACGTGAACGGCATCGAGGTCATCTACAACCATGTGATCCTGGTGCTCAAGGGCGTCTCGCTGCAGGTGCGCGAGGGCAGCATCGTCGCCATCCTCGGAGGCAACGGCGCGGGCAAGACCACGACGCTGCGCGCGGTGTCCAACCTCCTGAAAGGGGAGCGCGGAGCGGTGACCAAGGGATCGATCGAACTACGGGGAGAGCGCATCGAGAACCTCACCCCCGCCGACCTGGTCCGGCGTGGGGTGGTGCAGGTGATGGAAGGCCGGCACTGCTTCGCCCACCTCACCATCGAGGAGAACCTGCTTACCGGTGCCTATACCCGCCGCGACAAGGCCGAGATCGCAGCGAGCCTGGAGAAGGTGTACACCTATTTTCCGCGCCTGAAATTGCGCCGCGGCTCGCAGGCGGCCTATACGTCGGGCGGAGAGCAGCAGATGTGCGCCATCGGACGCGCCCTGATGGCCCGTCCGAACATGGTGCTGCTGGACGAACCGTCGATGGGACTGGCGCCGCAGATCGTCGAGGAGGTCTTCGAGATCGTGAAGGACCTGAACACGAAGGAGCGTGTCACCTTCCTGCTGGCCGAACAGAACACCAGCATGGCGCTGCGCTACTCCACTTACGGCTACATCATGGAAAGCGGCCGGGTCGTGCTGGACGGGCCGGCCGCGGAGCTGGCGACCAACGAGGACGTCAAGGAGTTTTATCTCGGCGTCGGTGGAGATGCGCGCAAGAGCTTTCGCGATGCGAAGAGCTACCGGCGCCGCAAGCGCTGGCTGGCGTGAGGAAAAGGCGATGACGCAGTTCTACGATGCTCTGGAAACGCGCGATCCTTCGCAGCGGGAGGCGCAATTGCTCGCCGCCTTGCCGGCGCAGGTCGCTCACGCGCAGCGAGGCAGCGCGGCATTTGCAATCCTGCTCCAGGGGGTCGATGCGGCGGCGGTCACCAGCCGCCAGGCATTGGCGCAACTGCCCGTTGTCCGCAAGCACGAATTGCTGGAACTGCAGACCGAAGGCCGCAAGGCCGACCCTTTTGGCGGCTTCAGCGCCGTACGGTTCGGACCGCAGATGCCGCGCGTCTTTGCCAGCCCCGGAACCATCTACGAGCCGCAGGGCGCCCGGCCAGACTACTGGCGACTGGCGCGGGCCCTGTTCGCCGCCGGCTTCCGGCGCGGGGAACTGATCCACAACTGCTTCAGCTATCACTTCGTGCCGGCCGGCTCGATGATGGAAACTGGGGCGCATGCGCTGGGCTGCACGGTCTTCGCGGGTGGCACTGGACAAACCGAGCAGCAGGTCACCGCCATGGCGGAACTGCGCCCCGCGGGCTATGTCGGCACCCCCAGTTTCCTGAAAATCATCGTCGACAAGGCGGCGGAAATGGGCGTGTCATTACCGGGCATGACCAAGGCGATGCTGGGGGGCGAGGCTTTCCCGCCCAGTCTGCGCGACTGGTTGGGCGAGCGCGGAATCCGGGGCTACCAGTGTTACGCCACCGCGGATCTCGGCTCGATCGCCTATGAAACGCAAGCGCGTTCCGGCCTCGTGATCGACGAAGGCGTGATCGTCGAAATCGTGCGTCCGGGCACCGGGGAACCAGTTCCCGAAGGAGAAGTCGGCGAGCTGGTGGTGACCTCCCTCACTCCCGACTACCCGCTGGTGCGATTCGGCACCGGTGACCTTTCGGCCGTCCTGCCGGGTCAATGCCCCACGGGCCGGACCAACCGGCGCATCCAGGGCTGGCTGGGCCGGGCCGATCAGACCACCAAGATCCGCGGAATGTTCGTGCACCCGGCACAGGTTGCGGACATCATGCGGCGCTTTCCCGAAGTGCTGCGTGCCCGGCTGGTCGTCAGCGGCGAGATGGCGAACGATGTGATGACGCTGCAGGTGGAAGCGGCGGCGACGCCGGAAGGTTTCGGACAGCGCATCGGCCAGGCGATCCGCGAGGTCACCAAACTGCGGGGCGACGTGCAGGTGCTCGCGCCCGGGAGCTTGCCCAACGACGGCAAGGTCATCGAGGACGCACGCAGCTACAAATGAGTGCCCAGCGGGACCGGATCATCCACGCCATGCCGCCGCGCGAGACGACCGAACCAACAAGGAGACTGAATTGAAACCACCTGCCCGTTCCACCCGGCGCGCCGCACTGGCGCTTGCAAGCTGCATTCTCGGCCTGGCCGCGCTACCCGCCAGCGCGCAAAGCAACTGGCCGACCAAGCCGGTGCGCATCGTCGTTCCCTTCGCGGCCGGCGGTACCACGGACATCCTGGCGCGGGCGGTCGCGCCCGAACTGTCCCGGGCGTTCGGCCAGCAATTCATCGTCGACAACCGGGCCGGCGCCGGTGGCAACGTCGGCGCCGAGATGGTGGCCAAGTCACCGCCGGATGGCTACACGCTGTTGATGGGGACCGTCGGCACGCACGGCATCAACCGTGCGCTGTACGACAAGCTGCCGTTCGACCCGATCAGGGATTTCGTGCCCATCACGCTGGTGGCTGGCGTGCCGAACGTGATGGTGATGCAGACCGAGAAAGCCCGCAGCATGGGTATCGGCAACGTCGCCGACTTCATCCGGTATGCGAAGGCCCACCCGGGCACGCTGAACATGGCTTCCAGCGGCAACGGGACCTCGATCCATCTGTCGGGCGAACTGTTCAAGAGCATGAGCGGAATCTACATGGTCCACTTCCCGTACCGCGGTTCCGGCCCGGCGCTGCTGGACATGATCGGCGGAACGATGGACGTGATGTTCGACAATCTGCCCTCTTCGATGCCGCAGATCAAGGCCGGCAAGCTCAAGGCGCTGGCGGTCACCAGTGCCCAGCGCTCCTCCGCCCTGCCGGATGTGCCGACGATCGAGCAGGCTGCCGGACTCAAGGGCTTCGATGCCAGTTCATGGTTCGGGCTGCTCGCTCCCGCGGGAACATCGCCGGACATCGTGAACCGCATCCAGCAGGAAGTCGCAAAGTCGTTGAACACGCCCGCGATCAAGGAGAAGATGTTGTCCCAGGGCGCCATCCCCAGCGGCAACACGCCTGCGGAATTCGCCCGAATGATCGCCAGCGAGCACAAGAAGTGGGCGCGGGTCGTGAAGGAGTCCGGCGCCAAGGTGGATTGACGCGTTTGGGCTGAGACAGGCGAGGCAGGCTACCCGCCCCAGACGATGTCCTGTCCCTCTTTTTCGGCGCGGCGCAGCATGTCGACGAAAGGCACGGCGCGCTGGCGTAACGAGATGCCGTCGGGCCGCGGGGTCTTGTCGCCTTTGGCCGGGACTTGCGCGTCGGTGTTCTTCTGCTCCGCTTCTTCCTGCGCGATCGCGGACTCCAGCGCCTGGATCGCCGATGCCATCTGGCCGGGCTCGATGATCCCCTTGGGGGCGGGATCCTTGCCGATGATCTGCAGCACCTGCCGGCCGTTCGGCTCCAGCATGATCAGGTCGCCCGCGGCTTTCGATTTGAACTTGTAGAGCATCAGCTGTAGACGTAGTCGCGGTTGAATGGATAACTCGATTGTGCGCCTCTGAGCGGGCCTGACTGCATGTCACCATCAGGTCGCGTTGCAAGGATCTGGTGCAGCGAGGTCCAGCCTTGCTCGAACCCCATGGCGCATCCGGCGAGATAGAGGCGGTAGGCGCGCAGCACCCGGTCGGCCCCGTGTGCATCCAGCGTCGTCACCAGGATCTGGCGTGCCTCGTCGAGGCGCGCTTCGAGCGCGTCCGACCAGGCCCAGAGAGTGCGAGCGTAATGCGGCCGGAGATTCTCGGTGTCGACCACTTCCAGGCCGGTGAGCGCCATCTCCTTGAGCACATGGCTCACGTGCAGGAGCTCGCCGCCAGGAAAGATATATTTCCCGATGAAGTCGCCCATGCCGGCGCCGACCTCGGTGTTTTCAACGCCACCGGCTGTGATTCCGTGGTTCATGACCAGGCCACCCGGCCTGAGCAACCTGCGCACCCTGCCGAAGTAAGCGCCCATGTTCGCTCCGCCCACGTGTTCGAACATGCCGACGGATGCAATCTTGTCGTAGCCACGCTCCTGGTCGAGATCGCGGTAGTCCCGAAGCTCCATCCGCACCCGCCCCTGCAGGCCTTTCTCTTCAATCAACCGCTGGACATAAGCGTACTGGTTTTTCGACAGCGTGATGCCAGTGGCGTCGATGCCGTAATGTTCCGCCGCCCACATGAGCAGGCCGCCCCAGCCGGCGCCGATGTCCAGGAAGCGCTCGCCGGGCTTGAGCAGCAGCTTGCGGAAGATGTGATCGAGCTTGGCTTCCTGAGCCTGTGCCAGCGACATGTCGCTGCTGGCGTAGTACGCGCACGAATAGACGCGGCGCGGATCCAGCCACAGCGCATAGAAGTCGTCCGAGACGTCGTAGTGGAACTGGATTTGCTCGGCGTCCTTGCGCGGCGAGTGATGTGCCGACGATCGCGTGCGCCGCAGCAGATGCATGAACCAGCCCGAATGGCTATGGACCGGACTGCCTGGCACCAGCCGGGCTGCAACGGCCATCAGGTCGCGCATGCGGCCCTCCAACTGGACCCGGCCCTCCGTGAAGTCCTCGGCGATCCGGCCGATCTGGCCGGCCGCCATCGTGGCCAGGCCCGACCAGTCCTTGAACGACAGAGTCACTGCGGCTCCCGACGGGCCGACGCGTTGACCGGCAGGCAGCTGGATGGCAACCGGAACGGGCAAGCCGGCCAGCCGGGCTTCGATCTTTCGTAGCAGCGCATCCATAAGCTAAGTATTTGCCACTGTTTCGACCGTGCGTCAATGCGTTCCTTGTAGGACGGTATCGCTTTGGTCGGGTCGGAATTTGAATTCCCACGCGGATTGACTGCAGCTGCGTGAGACGTAAACTGCTGGAGGAGGGCAAGGACCATGCGACGGCAGGCCGGGGAGGAATCCACGTGAACGGGCAGATCGACAGGTTCGTTCATGAGCGCCTGCCGCCGGCGGAGCTGCTGCCTCGAACGCCGGCCACGCTTCCCGGGTTGCAGCTTCCGCAGCAGCTAAACCTGGTCGAGCACCTTCTGGATATGGCCGAGGCGCGCGGGTTTGGCAGCCGCCCCCTGCTCCGTTCGACTCACCTGACGCTGACCTATGGCGAAGCAC
>JANXVP010000070.1 GCA_025351615.1 Ramlibacter sp.
GGGAACGGCACGAACACCGCGGCGGCGCCGATCGCTGCGATCTCGGTCACGGTACTGGCGCCGGCGCGGCAGACGATCAGGTCGGCGTCGGCAAAGGCCTGCGCCATGTCGTCGATGAAGGGGACCAGATCGGCCTGGACCCGCACCGCCGCATAGTTGGCGCGCAGCTCCTCGATCTGTCTGGCGCCGCTCTGATGGAGCACGACCGGTCGCTGCCCGCGAGCGATCAGCGCCAGCGCCTTGGGGACCACGTCGTTCAATCCCCGGGCGCCGAGGCTGCCACCGACCACCAGCAGCCTGAGCGGCCCGGTGCGTGCGCCCAGGCGTTGCTCGGGACCGGGCTGTTGCAGGAAGGCCGGCCGCAGCGGATTGCCGATCCATCGCGCCTGTTTCAGCACATCGGGGAAGGCGCTGAACACACGGCTGGCCACCGCCGCCAGGACCTTGTTGGCCATGCCGGCGACCGAGTTCTGCTCGTGCAGCACCAGCGGCTTGCCGAGCAGAGCGCTCACCAGCCCGGCCGGAAAACTGATGTAGCCGCCCAGCCCGATCACCACGTCGGGGCGCACCCGCCGCACGACCTGCAGGCTTTGCCAGAACGCCTTGAGCAGGCGCGGCGCAAGCAAGACCAGGGTGCGCAGGCCCTTGCCGCGAACCCCGGAAAAATCGATGGCCTCGAAAGCAAAGCCGAGCGGCGGCACCAGCCGGCTCTCCATGCTGTCCGGCCCGCCGAGCCAATGGACCCGCCAGGCTTTCTCGCGCAGCGCCTGCGCCACCGCCAGCCCCGGAAAGATGTGGCCGCCAGTGCCGCCCGCCATGACCAATGCGCAGCGAGGGGTCTTCATGCACGCCCTCCGCGCATCAACGCCCGATTCTCGTAGTCGATGCGAAGCACCACCGCCAGCGCCACGAGGTTCATCAGGATGGCCGAGCCGCCGTAACTCATGAGCGGCAGCGTCAACCCCTTGGTCGGCAGTGCGCCCAGGTTCACGCCCATGTTGATGAAGGCCTGGAACCCCATCCAGATGCCGACGCCCTGCGCGACGAGCCCGGCAAACACCCGGTCCAGCGCAATCGCCTGCCGTCCAATATGCATGATGCGGCGCGTGATCCAGAGAAACAGGCCGATCACGGCAAGCACACCGACCAGGCCGAATTCCTCGCCGATCACCGCCAGCAGGAAATCGGTGTGGGCTTCCGGCAGCCAATGCAGCTTCTCGACACTGCCGCCGAGGCCAACGCCGAAGATCTCGCCGCGGCCGATCGCGATCAGCGAATGCGACAGCTGGTAGCCCTTGCCCAGCGCGTGCTTCTCGCTCCACGGGTCCAGGTACGCGAAGATGCGTTCGCGCCGCCAGTCGGACAGCGCGATCATGAGACCGAAGGCCACCACCATCACCGCTGCGATCAGGAAGAACATGCGGGCGTTGACACCGCCCAGGAACAGGATCCCCATGGCGATGACGGCGATCACCATGAAGGCGCCCATGTCGGGCTCGGCCAGCAGCAGCACGCCGACCATCGCGACCGCTGCCGCCATCGGCAACACCGCGCGAAAGAAGCGTTCCTTCACGTCCATTTTGCGGACCATGTAATCCGCGGCGTAAAGCAGCACCGCGAACTTGGCAAGTTCCGAAGGCTGGAAGCTCATAAAACCGAAGCTGATCCAGCGCCGCGCGCCATTGACGCCCTTGCCGACATATGGAATCAGCACCACGACAAGCAGCAGCAGCGATGCCACGAACAGCCACGGCGCTGCTTTCTCCCAGGTGGCAACGGGCACCTGGAAGGTGATCAACGCAGCGACGAACGCGATCGCCATGAAAAACGCATGGCGCGTCAGGAAATAGGTGTGGGCGTAGCGCGAAAATTTCGGGTTGTCGGGCATCGCAATGGACGCCGAATACACCATCACCAGGCCGAAGGCCAGCAAGGCCACGGTGACCCAGAGCAGGGCCTGGTCGAAGGCCTGCACCCGGCCCGGCGCCGTCGCATTGCGAGCCAGCACTCCGGCGCGCGGTCGCGCGGACCGTGGCGGGCCGTGGCGCACACCGCCGAACAGGCCGCCGAGCTTTTGCGCAATCGCACTCATTGCGCGCCCTCCAGCGGAACGCCGGCTTCGTTGGCGATGTTCTGCACCGCGGCGCGAAATACCTCGGCGCGATGCGGGTAATTCCTGAACATGTCGAAACTCGCGCAGGCCGGGGACATCAGGACGGCATCGCCAGCGTGGGCTCTCCCGGTCGCGAGCGAGACCGCGTGTTCCATCGATTCCGCATCCAGCAGCGTCACGCCAGCCGGCTCCAGCACAGCGCGGATCAGCGACGCGTCCCGGCCGATCAGCACTGCCGCCCGTGCATGGCGTGCGACGGGCGCGGCCAGCGGCGCGAAGTCCTGTCCCTTGCCGTCACCGCCCAGGATCACCACCAGCCTGCGCTCGGCGCCCAGCCCCTGCAATGCGGCGACGGTCGCACCGACATTGGTGCCCTTGCTGTCGTCGAAGTATTCGACCTGGTTGACGATACCGACCGATTCGACGCGGTGCGGCTCGCCCCGGTATTCGCGCAGGCCGTAGAGCATCGGTCCCAGCGGGCAACCCGCCGCGCCGGCCAGCGCCAGCGCCGCCAGGGCGTTGCCTGCGTTATGGCGACCGCGGATGCGCAGCGCATCGGCGGGCATCAGGTGCTGGATGTGGATCTCTGGCGCTGCATCCCTGCGCTTGCGTTGCGTTTCGTCGGCTTCGAGTGCACGCACCAGCCATGCCATGCCATTGACCACCTCGATGCCGAAATCGCCCGGCCGCGCTGGCATGTCCCCGCCGAAGGTCAGGAACTGGCGCTGCTCGAACTTGCCGCCCTTGACCCTGACGGGCTCGGGCAGCATCCTCATCACCAGCGGATCTTCGCGATTGAGAACCATCAGCGCGTTCTTGCCGAACACCCGCGCCTTGGCGCAGGCGTAGGCTTCCATGCTTCCGTGCCAGTCGAGGTGGTCCTGCGTCAGGTTCAGCACCGCGGCGGCGGTGGGCTCGAAATCCTCCACACCTTCGAGCTGAAAACTCGAGAGCTCGATCACCCACACCTCAGGCAACTGCCCGGCGTCGAGTCCGTCGGCCAGCGTTTCGAGCAGGGTCGGCCCGATGTTGCCCGCCAGCGCAGTCCGCTTGCCGGCGCGCTCGACCAGCTGTCCGGTCAGCGCGGTGACTGTGGTCTTGCCATTGGTGCCGGTGATGGCGAGCACGCAGGGTGTGTAGGCCCTGTCGGTCTTCAGGTCGGCCAGGGCCCGGGCAAACAGTCCGAGCTCGCCAGCAATGCGCAGGCCGGCTTCGGCAGCGGCCGACAGCACCGGCACGACTTGTCGCGGCGACAGGCCCGGGCTGCGGAACACCGATTGCGCGCCGGTCACTTCCAGCAATGCCGCGTCGAGAGCACCGCTGATGAATCCGGCCTTCGGCAGATGCTCGCGCAAGGCCTGGAGTCGTGGCGGGTCTGCGCGCGTGTCAGCCACGGTCACCCGGGCGCCACAACGGGCGGCCCACCGTGCCATGGCGTACCCGGACGCGCCGAGGCCCAGCACGAGGACGGGTTGGTCACGCAGGGAGTTCATCTCAGCTTCAGCGTGGACAAGCCGACCAGACAAAGCAGCATGGTGATGATCCAGAAGCGCACAACCACCTGCGTTTCCTTCCAGCCGCTTTTCTCGAAGTGGTGGTGCAGCGGCGCCATCTTCAGGATGCGCCGGCCTGCGCCGTATTTTTTCCGGGTGTACTTGAAGTACATCACCTGCGCCATCACCGAGATCGCTTCGACCACGAAGATGCCGCCCATGATCGCCAGCACGATTTCCTGCCGTACGATCACGGCGATGGTGCCGAGCGCACCGCCCAGGGCCAGGGCGCCGACGTCGCCCATGAAGACCTGGGCCGGATGGGTGTTGAACCAGAGGAAGGCCAGGCCCGCGCCGGCCATCGCCGCACAGAAGATCAGCAGCTCGCCGGAACCCCTTATGTACGGAAAAAACAGGTACTTCGAATAGACCGAGCTGCCGGTCACATAGGCGAACACGCCGAGCGCCGAGCCGACCATCACCACTGGCATGATCGCCAGGCCGTCCAGGCCGTCGGTCAGGTTCACGGCATTGCTGGAGCCGACGATTACCAGGTAGGTGAGGATCACGAAACCGAACACGCCCAGCGGATAGCTCACCTCCTTGAAGAAGGGCAGCATCAGGCCGGCCTTGGGCGGCAGGTCGACATCGAATCCCGACTGCACCCAGCGCATGAACAGCTCCAGCACCCGCAGGTTCGACGTCTCCGAAATGCTGAACACCAGGTACAGCGCCGCCAGCAGGCCGATCAGCGATTGCCAGAAATACTTCTCGCGCGAGCGCATTCCTTCGGGGTCCTTGCGCACCACCTTGCGCCAGTCATCGACCCAGCCGATGGCGCCGAAACCCAGCGTGACGGCCAGCACGATCCACACAAAACGATTCGTGATGTCGAACCACAGCAGTGTCGACACAGCGATCGACAGCAGCACCAGCACGCCGCCCATGGTCGGCGTGCCGCTCTTGGACAGATGCGTCTCCATCCCGTAGCCGCGCACCGGTTGTCCGATCTTGAGCGCCGTCAGGCGCCGGATCACGGCCGGTCCGGCGAGCAGGCCGATCAAAAGCGAGGTCAGCGCCGCCATGACGGCCCGGAAGGTGATGTACTGGACCACCCGCAGGAAGTTGAATTCCGGCCCCAGCGATTGCAGCCACGAGGCGAGGCTAAGCAGCATGGCCGGCTTCCTTTTCCTGTTGTTGACCGCATGCCGTGATCGCCTGGACCACCCGCTCCATCTTCATGAAGCGCGAACCCTTGACCAGCACACTTGCCGCTTGCGACAGCTGCGCCAGCACGGCGACGTTGAGCGCATCGATGTCGTTGAAGTGGCGTCCGCCCATGGCGACAGCCTGCTCGCCAAGCGTGAACAGCGACTCGATGCGGCGCTCCCGGGCGTAGTCGCCGATCTCGCGGTGGAACTGCGGCCCCTGGTCGCCGACTTCGCCCATGTCGCCCAGCACCAGCAGTCGCGGGCCCGGCAGTTCAGCGAGCACGTCGATGGCGGCGCGGGCCGAATCCGGGTTCGCGTTGTACGTGTCGTCCACCAGCGTGACCGGGTGCCCTGCAAGCTTCAGGTCGAGAGCGCGCGAGCGGCCCTGGACCGGCGTGAAGGACTGCAGGCCCTGCGAAATCGCAGTGAGCGGAACACCCGCGGCCAGGACGCAGGCAACTGCCGCCATCGAATTGCGCACGTTGTGGCGGCCGGCGATATGGAGGTCGTAGGCAAGCCGGCCGGCAGGCGTTTTCACGTCCACCGTCCAGTGCCCCAGTTGCCATGCAGACCCGGCCAAACTGATGTCGGCGCGCGCATCCGCGCCGAATGTCATGGAAACCCGTGGTGCGGCCTGGCCGGACCACAGTGTCGTGAATTCTTCGTCGGCAGGATAGACCGCCACGCCCTTGCGGCCCATTGCGTCGAACACCGAGCCGTTTTCCAGCGCCACCGCCTTCACGGTCGCCATGAACTCCTGGTGCTCGCGCTGGGCGTTGTTCACCACAGCCACGGTCGGCCTTGCAATCTTTGCGAGATACGCGATCTCGCCGGGATGGTTCATGCCGAGTTCGATCACGCCGATGCGGTGCGTGGCGTCCAGGCGCAGCAGCGTCAAAGGCAGGCCGATGTCGTTGTTCAGGTTGCCCTGGGTCGCGAGCGTGGCCTGCGGCTGCCAGGCGCGCAGGATGGCAGCGATCATCTGCGTCACCGTCGTCTTGCCGTTGCTGCCAGTCACCGCGATCAGCGGCAATTCGAAGCGGGCGCGCCAGGCCGCCGCCAGCTGGCCCAGCGCGAGCTTCGCATCGTCGACTTCGAGGCCGCAGAAGCCGGCCGGGATGCGACCGCGGTGCGCCAATGCCGCGGCGGCTCCCTTGCCCTGGGCCTGGCCGATGAAATCGTTGGCGTCGAAACGCTCGCCCCGGATCGCGACGAACAGATCGCCGCCTTGCAGTGTGCGGGTGTCGCTGTGCACGCGGTGCGCAGCGGTGCTGCCGTCGCCGACAAGCGTTGCTCCAGGGACCCACCCCAGC
>JANXVP010000074.1 GCA_025351615.1 Ramlibacter sp.
GGTGTCTTCCGGGGATTCGGGTTTTTGCACCTTTATATTCTAGGAAGAATCTGCCCCACACGCGACGCGAGCTTGTTGCGGGTGTGTCCACCTGTGTACGAAATAGCGGCCCCGCCGCACGTTCGGTGGCCGGACGGCTACCATGCCTCCCATGAGCAAGATCGCGACCGGCCTGATCCATCATCCGTACACGGCACCGGCCGGCTTCGCCGCCCCGCAGCCGGGCGTCTTCAAGGCTTCCACCATCTTCTTCCCCGACGTTGCGGCGCTGCGTTCGCGAGACTGGAAAAACAAGGACGGCTATACCTACGGTCTGCACGGCACGCCGACCACCTTCATGCTGGAAGAGCGGATTGCCACTCTCGAGGGCGGCAAGCATTGCGTGCTGGTGCCCAGCGGGCTGGCGGCGATCTCCAATGTCGACATGGCATTGCTGTCGGCGGGCGACGAGGTCCTGCTGCCCGACAACGCGTACGGCCCCGGGAAAGCGCTCGCGCAAGGCGAACTCAAGAACTGGGGCATTGGCCACCAGCTATACGACCCGATGAACCCGGCCGACCTGCAGGCAAGGATCGGACCGAAGACCCGGCTGGTGTGGCTCGAGGCTCCGGGCTCGGTGACCATGGAATTCGTGCCGCTCGCGCACCTGGCGCAGATCTGCCGCGAGCACGGCGTCACGACCGCGCTCGACAATACCTGGGGCGCCGGCCTCGCATTCAACGGATTCGATCTCGGACGGGGCGAGCGGCGGGTGGCGGACAGTGGCGCCGACATCGTGGTGCAGGCCCTGACCAAGTACCCGAGCGGCGGCGCAGACGTGTTGATGGGCAGTATCGTGACCCGGGACGATGCGCTGCATCTGAAAATCAAGTTGGCGCACATGCGACTCGGGTTCGGCATCGGCGCCAACGATGCCGAGTCCGTCCTGCGGTCGCTGCCCAGCCTGCCGCTGCGCTACCGCGCGCACGACCGCGCCGCGCGCGAACTGGCGCGATGGCTCGGCAACCGGCCGGAGGTCGCGCAATTGCTGCACCCAGCGTTCGAGGGCTCACCGGGCCATGCGCACTGGAAGGCGCTGTGCACCGGCGGCGACGCGGGCGAGGAAGGTTGGGCGGCGGGCCTGTTTTCGGTCGTCTTCGATGAGCGCTACAGCGCGGCGCAGGTCGATGCGTTCTGCGACGCCTTGCGATTGTTCAAGCTCGGCTATTCCTGGGGCGGCCCGTTCAGCCTGGTGGTGCCCTACGACATTCCCACCATGCGCAACGCGCGGCTCAAGACCTGGCCGCACAAGGGCGCACTGGTGCGGTTTTCGGTCGGGCTCGAAGCCGCGCAGGACCTGCGGGCGGATCTGGAACAGGCATTGGGTGCGTTGGCGCCGCCGCGGTGACTGACATGCAGGACAAAACGATTTATGAGGCGATTTCGATTGCAACGCCGCTGGGCGTTTTTCAGGCGGACGAAAGCGGTGCGGTGGTGGAAGCCAGCGGCCGCTGGGAAATGCTGTTGCAGACCGGTTCGCGCGGATCGATGGGCAGCAACTGGCTGGCGTCCGTGTATCCGCAGGACCGGGCACAGGTCGAAGCCGCCTGGCGAACCTCGGTGGCCGAAGGCGTGCCGTTCGACATGGAATTCCGGGTGCTGCCTGAACGCGAAGGGGCCGCGCCAGGCCATCTCCGGATGCAGGCCAGTCCTGCAATGTGGGGCCACCCGCCGCGCCCTGGTTTCATTGCGGTCGCCGGCGACATCACGCGGCGAAAACTGGTGGAGGAGCAGCTGCAGTCGGCCAACCGGTTCCTCGAGCGGGCCGAGAAGCTGAGCCGTGTTGGGGGCTGGGAGGCGGATCTCGCGGCTAGGAAGGTGAAGTGGACCGACCAGAACTGTCGCATCTACGACCTCGAACCCGGCCACGAGGCGGGCTTCAACGAACACCTGCGCTTTTTCGGCAAGGAGGCGCAGCGTGAACTGGTTCGCGCCGCCCGGCGTTCGCTGCGCAGCGGCGAGTCATGGGAGCTGGACCTGCAGATGGTGACGGCAAAGGGGCGGCAGATCTGGGTCCGGTCGGTGGGGGTGGCGGAGTTCGAGGGAAAGCGTGCCGTCCGGCTGGTTGGCGCGTTGCAGGACATTACCGACCAGAAGCTGGCCCAGCAGGCGCTGCGCGAAAGCGAAGAGCGACAGAAGCGGGCGATGGATGCCTCGCTGCTGGCGCTGTGGGACCTCGACCTGGAGTCCGGGCTGGGTTACCTGTCGGAGAACTGGTCGGAGCTGCTGGGAGGGCCAAGGCAGGTGACCGTCACCAACTTCGAAGGCCTGATGACCAGGATTCCGGACGCAGACCAGGCCCGGATCGCCATCGCCCTGACCGCTGCAGTGAAGGGCACGACCAAGCGCTATGACATCGAGCACCAGGTCCGCCGCAACGATGGCACGCTCTTCTGGATCCACAGCCAGGGCCGGGTGTCGCAGCGCGACGCCCAGGGTCACGCCTTGCGGGCCACCGGGACCAACCAGGACATCACCGCGCGCAAGCTGGCGGAGCTGCAGCTCGCCCGCGGCGCAGCGATCACCCGGGCGACGCTCGACTCCACCGCCGACGGCATCCTGGTGGTCAGCGGCGATCGCGAGATCGTGTTGTTCAACCGCCGGCTGCTCGAGATGATGAAGATTCCGGGCGACCTGGAAGGCGCCAGCCGTCAAAAGTGGGGAGACATCGTCGTCTCGCAGGTGAAGGATCCCGCCGGTTATTCGCGCCGTGTCCTTGAACTTTATGATGCGCCCGACCTGGAGTCGTTCGACATCCTCGAATTCAGGGATGGCCGTGTGTTCGAACGCTACGGCCGGCCGATGGCGCTGGAGGGCGTGGCGACCGGGCGGGTCTGGAGTTTTCGCGATGTCACGGCGCGCTACCTGGCCGACGCCGAAATCAAGCGCGCCAAGGAAGCGGCGGAGGCCGCCAACCGCGCGAAAAGCGAATTCCTCGACACCATGAGCCACGAGATCCGCACGCCCCTCAATGGTGTGCTCGGCATGACCGGGCTGCTGATGGCGGAGGCCCTGGCCCCCCAGCAGCGCCGTTTCGTCTAGCTTGCCCATTCCAGCGCGCAGTCGCTGCTGGGACTGG
>JANXVP010000103.1 GCA_025351615.1 Ramlibacter sp.
GCCAAGGACCAGATGGTGCGCCTGCGCAACGAGTTCGGCGTGTACGGCACCGACACCGGCCGGATGTGCGTGGCCGCGCTGAACAGCAAGAACATCGACTACGTCTGCGCGTCGATCGCGAAGGTGCTTTGAGCCTGCTTCGCCGCCCGTGGAAGGCCGGTTTTGCCTGACTTCAGCGTCCTGCTGCTGGCCGAGCCGACCCTGGTGGTCGCCTACATCGTGTTCGGCATGGTCGGCTTCGGAACAACCCTGGTGTCCGCGCCAGTGCTGGCCCACGTGTTGCCCCTGTCGACTGTGGTGCCGGCACTGGCGTTGACCGATTTTGTCGCCTCCTGGGCCAATGGATTCCGGCTTGGCGCGCACGTGTCACGAAAAGAACTGCTGGCGCTGGTCCCGCCGATGTTCATCGGCAGCGCGCTCGGTGCCTGGCTGCTGTTCGCGGTCCCGGTTCGAACCCTGATGCTGCTGCTGGGCGTTTTTGTCATGCTCTATGCACTCAATGGCCTGCGGCGCAGGCAGCCGCAGGCGCCGCTGGCCCCGCGCTGGGCGTGGTGGTTCGGCGGCGCCGGAGGGGTCTTGAGCGCACTGTTCGGCGCCGGTGGCTGGGTCTACTCGATGTACCTGGTGCGGCGGCTCGAAGATCCGCAGCAGATCCGCGCCACGCAAACGGCGGTTCTCACGGTCAGTTCTTCCATCCGGGTCGGTCTGTTTGCCTTTGCGGGCACCTATTTCGACACCCATCTGCTGCTGCTGGTGCTGGCGCTGCTTCCCGCCATGGCGCTTGGGCTGTACATCGGTCACCGCGTGAATCTCAAGCTCGACCGGCAGCGCTTTCTGCGGGTGCTTTACGGGGTGCTGCTGCTCACCGGCACCAGCCTGGTGTGGCGCGCGGTCTGAGCGGTTCGACCCCGGAACACGGCCGCACGGCCCTTGCTTTCAGGCCCCGCCGCGCTAGGGGTTGCTCCCTCCGATCCGCGCCTTCGGGATGCTATATTGCACTGCAGCAACTCGAGACCACTATGCTCTACCAGATCTACGAAACCCATCGGGCCCTGATGGAGCCGTTTGCGGACTTCGCCCAGGCAGCGGCCAAGCTTTACAGCAATCCCTTGTCGCCGTTCGGCCAGAATCCGCTGGCGCAGCGGATGGCTGCCGGGTATGACCTCGCATACAGATTGGGCAAGGATTACGAGCGGCCGCAGTTCGGGCTCACGACGGCGAACGTGGATGGCGTCGACGTCGCGGTCCAGGAACGGGTCGAGATCGACAAGCCGTTCTGTGAGTTGCGCCGGTTCAAGCGCTTTTCGGACGATCCCAAGACCCTGACCAAACTCAAGAGCCAGCCGGCGGTGCTGATCGTGGCGCCGCTGTCCGGCCACTATGCGACGCTGCTGCGCGACACAGTGCGTACGATGCTGAAGGACCACAAGGTCTATATCACCGACTGGAAGAACGCCCGCACGGTGCCGCTGGAGCAGGGCGAATTCCACCTCGACGACTACGTCAACTATGTGCAGGAGTTCATTCGCCATCTGCAGGGCATTTATGGAAATTGCCACGTGATCAGCGTCTGCCAGCCGACGGTGCCGGTGCTGGCCGCGGTTTCGCTCATGGCGTCGCGCGGCGAGGTGACACCCCTGACGATGACAATGATGGGTGGGCCGATCGACGCGCGCAAATCGCCCACGGCGGTGAACAACCTGGCGATGAACAAGAGCTACGAATGGTTCGAAAACAACGTGATCTATCGCGTTCCCACCAATTTCCCCGGCGCCGGCCGCCGCGTTTATCCCGGGTTCCTGCAGCACACGGGGTTCGTGGCGATGAACCCGGACCGCCATGCGTCGAACCACTACGACTACTTCAAGAACCTGATCAAGGGCGATGACGCGAGCACCGAGGCCCACCGCAAGTTCTACGATGAATACAACGCGGTGCTGGACATGGACGCGGACTACTACCTCGAGACCATCCGCGTCGTATTCCAGGAGTTCGCGCTGGTCAATGGCACCTGGGACGTGATCAGCGAAAGCGGCGACCTGGAGCGGGTCCGTCCGGAAGACATCACCACGACCGCGCATTTCACGGTCGAGGGCGAACTGGACGACATCTCCGGCTCCGGCCAGACCGAGGCTGCCCACGACCTGTGCGTCAACGTGCCCAAAGCGCGCCAGAAGCACATGGAAGTCAAGGGCGCGGGCCACTACGGCATCTTCAGCGGACGCCGCTGGCGCGAGACGGTCTATCCGCAGGTCAAGGAATTTATCGCCAGGCACAACGCCGGCCCGACGATCAAGGCAAGCGGCAAAACCGCCGCCGCGCTGGCCGCACCGGCGAAGAAAGTCGCGCGCCAGACGTGAGCCCCCTGGCTGCGCGGATCCATTCCGCCTTGCCGCAGACCCAGTGCACCCGCTGCGCTTATCCTGACTGCGCTGCCTATGCGCAGGCTGTCGCCGACGATGAGGCCGGGATCAACCAGTGCCCTCCCGGTGGTGCCGAGGGGATAGCGCGCCTGGCGGCAATCACCGGCCGGCCCGCCCTGCCCCTGAATCCCGGGAACGGCAGCGAAGCGCCGCGCACCGTTGCCGTGATCGACGAAGCCTGGTGCATCGGCTGCACGCTCTGCATGCCGGTTTGCCCCACCGACGCGATCCTCGGCAGCAACAAGCGGATGCATACCGTCATCGAGCCGTACTGCACCGGCTGCGAGTTGTGCGTCGCCGTCTGCCCGGTTGACTGCATCAGCCTGGAGATCGTCAGCGGGGACCGCACCGGCTGGCAAGCCTGGTCGCAGCCGCAGGCCGATGAGGCGTTGCAGCGCTACGGCTTCCACCGGGCGAAGGCCCCGCTCGAAGCCCAAGCCGAAGCCGTTCCGGATGACGACGAGGCGGCGCGCAAGCGCACCGTGATCGAGGCGGCGCTGGCGCGCTCAAGGGCGCAACGCAAGCCTGGGTGATTGATGTGCGGTCGCGAGGCCGGCACGGATTATCCAAGAGCGTCGTTCACCTGCTCGTTGAATTCGGTCTGGCTCATGGCGTTGCCGATTTCGCGTGGCAGCGCGTCGCGCACCGAGAACACCCCCAGGATCTTGGACCCCGGGCCGATGATCGGCAGGTGCCGAAAACCCCGCTCCAGCATGATGACGACAGCGTCCGAAATCAGCGTCTCCGGTGGCACGCAAAGCGGATTCGGCGTCATGATGTCGCGCAGCTGGGTTTTTTCCGGGTCGAGTCCCTTGGCCAGCACCCGGGTCATCAGGTCGCGTTCGGTGACGATGCCCAGCAGCGCGTCGGGAGGTTCCATGACCAGGACGCTTCCACAATTGGCCTTGGTCATGACGCCCGCGGCCTCGCGCACGCTGGAATGCGGCCCGAGGCTGACCACGCGCTTTTGTGAAATCGGCTGGAAAACCATGCGTTCAGCCATGATGGGCCTCCTGACCCCGACTGTAGGCGCGGGTCAGGTCTAGCGCAAGGACGCGTTGATCCTGTCGAGCGCCGGGATGCCGGGACACAGCTGGCTGGCGTCGAAGGCGTTCAGCGGGGTGGTACTGGTGTTGAAAGAGGTATGCAGATCGGTCGCCAGCGGGTCGACGTAAAGCAGCCCCGTCACGACCTCGCCCCGGGCCTGGTGCGCCTGCATGAAGCTCATCGCGGCGTGGCGGTCGGTCGGATCGTAATCCGTGTGCAGGCTTCGCAGCCGCAGCAATGAGCCATCGTGCTGCCGCACGTCGACCACTTCCCCCGGCACGTGTTCAATGGTGATTTCGCTGCGCGGCGTGATGAAGTCGATCCGGCTCACAGATTCGTTGTGCTCGCGCACATAGTCGTAGCTCTTGGTGCTCCCCGGGTGGTTGTTGAAGGCAACGCACGGACTGATGACATCGATGAAGGCGGCGCCGCCATGGGCCATGGCGCCTTTGATGAGGGGGACGAGTTGGGCCTTGTTGCCGGAGAAGCTGCGCCCGACGTAGGTCGCGCCCAGTTGCAGCGCCATGGCCACCAGGTCCACCGGGCTGTCGCTGTTGATCACGCCCTTTTTGCTCTTGGAGCCCTGGTCGGCCGTGGCCGAGAACTGCCCCTTGGTGAGGCCGTAGACACCGTTGTTTTCCACGATGTACGCCATCCGCACGCCACGGCGCATGGCGTGGGCGAACTGGCCCAGGCCGATCGACGCCGAGTCTCCGTCCCCGGAGACGCCGAGGTACAGCAGGTCGCGATTGGCCAGGTTGGCCCCGGTCAGGACGGACGGCATCCGGCCATGGACGGTATTGAAGCCGTGCGAGGCGCCCAGAAAGTAATCCGGGGTCTTCGAACTGCAGCCGATGCCGGAGAGCTTGGCGATCCGGTGCGGCTGGATGTCCAGCTCCCAGCAGGCCTGGATGATGGCGGCCGAAATCGAGTCGTGGCCGCAGCCGGCGCACAGCGTCGAGATCTTGCCTTCGTAGTCGCGCCGGGTGTAGCCGACCTTGTTGGTCTCCAGGGTTGGATGGTGAAGGCGCGGCTTGGTCAGGTAGGTCATGCGACTTGTTCCCGGGATTTCAGTGGCGCGGCAGCAGCAGCAGCCTTGTTGATGTGGCCGGCGATGGCGTTGGTGATGAAGCGGGCCGTGATCGGCGTGCCGTCGAAGTGCAGCACCCGCACCAGCCGCGCCGGATCGATTTCGAGCTCGTTGACCAGCAGGCTGCGCATCTGCGCGTCGCGGTTCTGCTCCACGACGAACACCTGGTCATGGTCTTTCAGGAACTTGACTACGCTGGCAGGGAACGGGAAGGCCCGCAACCGCAGCGCGTCCAGGTGGATGCCCGCGTCGGTCAACACTTCGAGGGCTTCCTGCATCGCGGGACTGGTCGACCCGAAATAGATGACGCCGAGCCGGGTCTTGCGCGCAGCCGGTTGCAGCACGGGCTGCGGAACCAGCGTCGCCGCAGTGGCGAATTTTTTCAGCAGCCGCTCCACGTTGTAGATGTAGTCCGGGCCGCGCTCGGAATAGCGGGCATAGGCATCGCGGGTCGTGCCCCGCGTGAAATAGCTGCCCTTGGTTGCGTGGGTGCCCGGCAAGGTGCGCCAGGGAATGCCGTCCCCGTCGACGTCTTTGTAGCGGCCGAAGTCCTTGCCGGCTTCCAGTTCGTCCGCGGTCATTACCTTGCCGCGGTCGTAGTCACGCCCTTCGTCCCAGGCGAAGGGCCGGCACAGGCGCTGGTTCATTCCGATGTCGAGGTCCGTCATCACGAACACCGGCGTTTGCAGCCGGTCGGCCAGATCGAGCGCGCAGGCCGCGTGCTCGAAACATTCGTGCGGATCTTCGGGGAACAGCAGCACATGCTTGGTGTCTCCGTGCGAGGCATAGGCGCAGGACACGATGTCCGCCTGCTGCGTCCTGGTCGGCATCCCGGTCGAGGGACCGCCACGCTGGACGTTGATGATCGTCACCGGGATCTCGGCAAAATAGGCCAGACCGATGAACTCGGTCATCAGCGACACGCCGGGCCCGGACGTCGCGGTGAAGGCCCGCGCGCCGTTCCAGCCAGCGCCCACCACCATCCCGATCGAGGCGATCTCGTCCTCGGCCTGCACGATGGCATAGCGGCTCTGGCCGTTGGCGGGATCGACCCGGTATTTGGCGCAGTATTTCTGGAAAGCCTCGGCCACCGACGACGAAGGCGTGATCGGATACCAGGCCGCCACCGTCGCACCGCCATAGACGCAGCCCAGCGCCGCGGCGGTGTTGCCGTCGACGAAGATCTGGTCGCCCACCTTGTCGGCCCGCTGCACCCGCAGCCCGAGCGGCGCCGGCAGGTGCTCCCTGACGAAATCCCGCCCCAGGTGCAGTGCCTGCACGTTGGAAGCCAGCAGCTTTTCCTTGCCCTTGTACTGCTCGCTGAACAGTTTTTCGATCACCTCGGGCTCGACACCCAGCAGCACCGACAGAGCGCCCACATAGACGATGTTCTTGAACAGCTGGCGCTGGCGTGGATCGCTGTAGACCGCGTTGCAGATCTCGGTCAGCGGCATGCCGATCACCTGGATGTCGGGGCGGAACTTCGACGGGGGCAGCGGCCGGGTGCTGTCGTAGAACAGGTAACCGCCGGGTTCGAGTTCGGCGATGTCTGCGTCCCAGGTCTGCGGGTTCATCGCGACCATCATGTCGATGCCGCCGCGCCGGCCCAGATGTCCCTTCTCCGTCACCCGCACCTCGTACCAGGTCGGCAGTCCCTGGATGTTGCTTGGAAAGATGTTGCGCGGGCTGACCGGCACGCCCATGCGCAGAATGGCCTTGGCGAACAGCTCGTTGGCCGAGGCCGAACCGGACCCGTTGACGTTGGCGAACTTGATCACGAAATCGTTGACGGCTTCGATGCGCTTCATGCGAGTACTCCCAGGCCCGAGGGCTGTGCAGCGCTTGGCACGGAGCGGCATGCGGGTCCGGCCGGCGTCATTTTCAGCAGGAACTTCTGCATGTCCCACGCCCCGGTCGGACAGCGCTCGGCGCACAGGCCGCAATGCAGGCAGACGTCCTCGTCCTTGACCATGACGCGGCCGGTCTTGAGGCCGCCCGAGACGTACAGGTCCTGCGCCAGGTTCAACGCCGGCGCCTTCAGGCGGGTTCTCAGATCCGCCTCGGCGCCGTTCTCGGTAAAGGTGATGCAGTCCATCGGGCAGATATCGACGCAGGCGTCGCATTCGATGCACAGCGGCTCGGCGAAGACCGTCTGCACATCGCAGTTCAGGCAGCGCCCGGCTTCCTTGACCGCGGTGGCGACGTCGAAGCCCAGTTCGACCTCGACCTTGATGCTGGAGAGCGCCTTCTGCGCGTTGGCCCACGGCACCTTGTAGCGCGAGTCGTTCGCCGTGTCGTTGTCGTAACTCCACTCGTGAATGCCCATCTTCTGCGACATCAGGTTGGTCATCGGATCGGGCCGGACGCGCACGTCCTCGGCGTTCAGGAAGCGGTCGATCGACACCGCGGCGTCGTGGCCGTGCGCGACCGCGGTGATGATGTTCTTCGGGCCGAAGGCCGAATCCCCGCCGAAGAACACGTTCGGCACGCTGGACTGCAGGCTGACCTTGTCCAGGCTCGGCAGGCCCCATTCGTCAAAAACGATGCCGCAATCGCGTTCGATCCAGGGAAAGGCGTTTTCCTGGCCGACGGCCACCAGGACGTCGTCACATGCAAGGTGGACGTCCGGCTCGCCCGTGGGCAGCAACCGGCGGCGGCCTTTCTCGTCGAGCACCGCTTCCACCTTTTCGAAGGTGACGCCGGTCAGGCGGCCATGGTCGTGCGTGAAGGCTTTGGGGACGAGCCAGTTGAGGATGGGAATATCCTCATGCATGGCGTCCTCCTTTTCCCAGGGGGAGGCCTTCATCTCATCGAACCCGGAACGGACGATGACCTTCACGTCCTCACCGCCGAGGCGGCGCGAGGTGCGGCAGCAGTCCATGGCGGTGTTGCCGCCACCGAGCACGATGACCCGGCGGCCGATCTTTTCGATATGTCCGAAGGAAACGCTGGAAAGCCAGTCGATGCCGATGTGCACATGCGCCGCCGCCTCTACACGGCCGGGGATATCGAGATCGCGGCCGCGCGGAGCGCCGGAGCCGACGAAGATCGCATCGTAGTTTTCAGCGATAAGCTTCTTCAGGCTGTCGATGCGATGGCCGCCCTTGAAGTCGATGCCAAGGTTGAGGATGTAATCGGTTTCCTCGTCGATCACCGAATCCGGCAACCGGAATTTTGGAATCTGGCTGCGCATCATGCCACCGGCCTTGGGATCGGCATC
>JANXVP010000130.1 GCA_025351615.1 Ramlibacter sp.
CTCTTCGCGTACCAGGTGTAGCCGATCTCCAGGCGCGAGACGGCCGGCACGATGTCGTGATAGCTGCTCGAGCCGATCACCGCGCCGGTGGATGCGTCGATCACGGCGAACGGCAGGCGCTCGGCGGTGGCCTGGGCGGCGAGAGCGCGCTCTATGTAGCCGCGCGTGTCGTGCGGGTCGGGCACGCTGGTGGTGCGCAGGTTCCAGAGCTCGCCGTCGGCCGCGGCTTGGCCGAGGCCCTCGGTGTGATGCAGCCCGAGCGGCTCGAGGCGGACGATGCCGTCGTCGAGCGTGACCGGCTCGACCTTCAGCATCGGCGCGTGCTCATCAGCGGTTGTGCTTCTGCATGAAGACGAGCTTTTCGAACAGCGACACGTCCTGCTCGTTTTTCAGCAGCGCGCCGACCAGCGGCGGCACGCTGACCTTGTCGTCCCGGCTCTGCAGCACCTCCAGCGGAATGTCTTCCGCCACGAGCAGCTTGAGCCAGTCGAGCAGCTCGCTGGTGCTGGGCTTTTTCTTCAGGCCGGGCAGATTGCGCACGTCGTAGAAGTTCTTCAGCGCGGCACCGAGGAGCTCCTTCTTCAGGTTCGGGAAGTGCACGTCGACGATGGCCTTCATGGTCTCGGCGTCGGGAAACCTGATGTAGTGGAAGAAGCAGCGCCGCAGGAAGGCGTCTGGCAGCTCCTTCTCGTTGTTCGAGGTGATGAACACCAGCGGGCGGTGCTTCGCCTTGACGAGTTCGCGCGTCTCGTAGACGTAGAACTCCATCCGGTCGATCTCGCGCAGCAGGTCGTTCGGAAACTCGATGTCGGCCTTGTCGATCTCGTCGATCAGTAACGCCACCGGCTCCTCGGCCGTGAAAGCCTGCCAGAGCACGCCTTTGACGATGTAGTTGTGGATGTTCTTGACCCGCGCGCCGCCGTCGACGTCCGAGAGCTGGGAGTCGCGCAGGCGGCTGACGGCGTCGTATTCGTACAGGCCTTGCTGGGCCTTGGTGGTGGACTTGATATGCCACTGCAGCAGCGGCATGTCCAGCGCCTGGGCCACCTCCTCGGCCAGCATGGTCTTGCCGGTGCCGGGCTCGCCCTTGACGAGCAGCGGCCGCTTGAGCGTGATCGCCGCGTTTACCGCCAGCATCAGGTCCTGGGTGGCGACGTAGTTCTGGGAGCCTTGGAACTTCATGGGAGGATTCGGGGGAAAGTGAGACGCCCAGTGACGCTGGATATAATCGAAGGTTGATTCGGACTACAGAACCTTCACTGGATTGTGCGCGCAAAATGAACAAGTTGTTGACCACGCTTTTCGCCATCGCTGTCACTTGCGTGACCGGTCTGGCAGGTGCACAGACGCCGCCAGCGATGCCGGCGCAGGCGCCTTCCGCTGTGCCACCTTTGACACCGCCGGCGACGGGCACCACCCAGGCCCCGGCAGGCGCCAAGTCGATCCAGGCCAAGATTGCGATGTGCATCGGCTGCCACGGCATCAAGGGTTACCAGGCCAGCTTCCCCGAGGTGTACCGCGTGCCGATGATTTCGGGCCAGAATCCGAAGTACCTCGTCGCAGCGCTCACCGCCTACAAGCAGGGCGACCGCAAGCATCCGACCATGCGCGCCATCGCCTATTCGCTGTCCGAGCAGGACATCAACGACATCGCCAACTACTACGCTGCCAGCGGCGTGGACGTTAGCCAGCATCTGGCGGACAAGCCCAACCATGAGCCGAGTGCACAGGTCGCGGCGCTGCTGCAGAAGGCGGCGTGCGTTTCTTGCCATGGCGCCAATTTTTCCAAGCCGATCGAAAACTTTCCCAAGATCGCCGGCCAGCACAACGACTATCTGTTCGCCGCGCTGCGTGCCTACAAGACGGAAAACAACCCCAAGATGGGCCGCAACAATGCAGTGATGGGAGCGGTGGCCAAGATGTTTTCAAACGCCGAACTGAAGGCCCTGTCCAGTTATGTCGGCTCGCTGGACACAGAGCTCAAGACCGTGCCGCAAAGCAAGTTCCGTTGAGCGTTTGCGCCGGACAGCCCCAAAGCCCCAAAGTCACTGACTGCGGGGCTTTTTTCATGGCGCCGTCAGGTCGTCGCCCGGCGCTGGACGCATTCGACGTAGGCGTCGCCGTCAGGCGGGCGACCGGCGCGCTGGCTTTCCCACAGCATCTGGCCCAGGCACTCCATCGCCTCGTGGTGCGCAGCGTGCAGCGAGCCGCGGCGCGCTGCCAGCAATTCGACCGCCTGCCGAATGCCGCGGGGCTGGTCGATCGAACACTGCTCGCTGATCGACAGGTGCATCGACAGATGCAGGAATGGGTTGGTCTTGCCGTCGTCGCCCTGATAGTGGCGCGCCACCGCAGCGTCGCTGTCGGCCAGGTCGGGGTGGTACTCGGGATGCTCCTGCAGCCACTGACCGGCCAGCGTTTCCAGCGCGTCCATCGGCTGACTGGTGGCGCTGCGAGCCAGCACCGAACAGAAGAACTTGCGCACCTCGGCCGGGGAGGGATTAAACATGGTGAATTCGAGCGTAGCACGCGGGTTGTCGAGGGGCCGCAACGGTGTGGGTCGCCCTAGAATCACGGCTGCCACCTGGCAGGGACACTTCGCATGATTGACAAAATTGCCGCTTCGGTGGCCGACGCGCTGGCCGGCGTCGCGGACGGATCGACGGTACTGATCGGCGGCTTCGGCACGGCCGGCATCCCGAATGAACTGATCGACGGCCTGATCGCGCAAGGCGCGAAGGACCTCACTGTCGTCAACAACAACGCCGGTAACGGCGACACGGGACTGGCCGCGCTGCTCAAGACCGGGCGGGTCCGCAAGATCGTCTGCAGCTTTCCGCGCCAGGCCGACAGCCAGGTCTTCGACGCGCTGTATCGCAGCGGCAAGCTGGAACTCGAGCTGGTGCCGCAGGGCAACCTGGCCGAGCGCATCCGCGCGGCTGGCGCTGGCATCGGCGCGTTCTTCACGCCCACGGGTTTCGGCACCGAGCTTGCGATCGGCAAGGAGACGCGCGAGATCGGCGGCCGGCACTACGTGCTCGAATACCCGATTTATGGGGACGTGGCGCTGATCAGGGCCGAACGCGGTGACCGCTGGGGCAACCTGCTGTTCCGCAAGGCCGCGCGCAACTTCGGGCCCGTGATGGCGATGGGCGCGAAGCGAACCATCGCCAGCGTGCACGAGATCGCCGACCTCGGCGACTTCGACCCTGAGACTGTGGTGACGCCGGGGATCTTCGTCAGCAAGATTGTGAAGATCGAGCGCGTTGCGACCGAAGGAGGAGGTTTCAAGGCATGAGCTACATGAAACGCAGCAAGGAGCAGCTCGCGCAACGCGTCGCGCGCGACATCCACGACGGCGCTTACGTCAACCTCGGCATCGGCATGCCGACCCTGGTCGCCAACCATCTTCCGGCGGGCATCGAAGTCATCCTGCACAGTGAAAACGGCATCCTGGGCATGGGGCCGGCGCCGGCCGAAGGCCAGGAGGACTTCGACCTGATCAACGCGGGCAAGCAGCCCGTGACGCTGTTGCCCGGCGGCGCGTACTTCCACCATGCGGACAGCTTCGCAATGATGCGTGGCGGTCATCTCGACATCTGCGTCCTGGGCGCTTTCCAGGTTTCCGCCACCGGCGACCTGGCCAACTGGCACACCGGCGAGAAAGATGCGATCCCGGCTGTCGGCGGTGCGATGGATCTCGCGATCGGCGCCAAGCAGACCTGGGTGATGATGGATCTGCTGACCCGCAAGGGCGAGAGCAAGGTGGTCGCGCATTGCGGTTATCCCTTGACCGGCATTGCTTGTGTCAAGCGGATCTACTGCGATCTTGCGACGCTGGAATGCTCGCCCCAAGGGCTCAAGCTGATCGACATGGTCGACGGCCTGGGCCATGACGAACTGGAAAAAATCATCGGCCTGACGATCGCCGCCTGACCCGGAGAACACCCATGACACGACAAGCTTTCATCTGCGACGCCATCCGCACCCCCTTCGGCCGCTACGGCGGCGCGCTGTCCTCGATCCGAACCGACGATCTCGGCGCGATTCCGCTCCGGGCGCTGATAGCGCGCAATCCAGATGTCGACTGGCAGGTGCTGACCGACGTGCTCTATGGCTGCGCCAACCAGGCCGGCGAAGACAACCGCAACGTCGCCCACATGGCAAGCTTGCTCGCGGGCCTGCCGATCGACGTGCCGGGCGCGACCATCAATCGTCTGTGCGGCTCCGGGCTGGATGCGATCGGCACCGCGGCCCGTGCCATCAAGGCCGGCGAGGCGACGCTGATGATCGCAGGCGGCGTCGAGAGCATGAGCCGCGCGCCCTTCGTCATGCCCAAGGCGGAGAGCGCTTTTGCGCGGGCCAACGCGGTGTACGACACCACCATCGGATGGCGCTTCGTCAACAAGCGGATGAAGGAGCTGTACGGCGTCGATTCCATGCCGGAGACGGCGGAGAATGTCGCCACCGACTACAAGATCGGGCGCGAGGCGCAGGACCGGATGGCGCTGGCGTCGCAACTCAAAGCCGTGGCGGCGCAGCAGTCCGGCTTTTTCGACCGCGAGATCACGCCGGTGAGCGTGGCCCAGAAGAAGGGCGAGGTAGTCATCGTCAGCAGGGACGAGCATCCGCGTGAAACCTCGCTCGAATCGCTGTCCAGACTCAAGGGCGTGGTACGACCCGACGGCACCGTGACGGCCGGCAATGCCAGCGGCGTCAACGACGGCGCTTGTGCCTTGCTGCTGGCCGACGAGGCGACGGCGGCCAGGCAAGGGCTGACGCCGCGCGCGCGGGTGGTCGGCATGGCGACGGCTGGTGTGCCGCCCCGCGTGATGGGAATCGGCCCCGCGCCTGCGACGCAGAAGGTGCTGGCCCTGACCGGCCTGACCCTTGAGCAGCTGGACGTGATCGAGCTGAACGAAGCCTTCGCGGCGCAAGGCATCGCGGTGCTGCGGATGCTGGGCCTGAAAGACGACGACCCGCGGGTGAATCCAAACGGCGGCGCCATCGCGCTGGGCCACCCGCTCGGCGCCTCCGGGGCACGCCTGGCGACCACCGCCGTCAACCAGTTGCACCAGGGAGGCGGACGCTATGCGTTGTGCACGATGTGCATCGGTGTGGGCCAGGGCATCGCCGTCATCCTCGAGCGCGTCTGAAGCGCCGGCATATGAGTTCACCGACAGGAACCGAAGACATGGCAAACAGCATTGGATGGATCGGCCTCGGCCGGATGGGCGAGGCGATGGTCAGGCATCTGACCCAGGCCGGGCACGGCGTCAGCGTCTGGAACCGAACCCGCAGCAAGGCCGAACCGCTGGAAGGCTCCGGCGCGACCATCGCCGGCAGCAAGCAGGAGCTGGCCGGCTGCGAGATCGTGTTCACGATGGTCTCCACCACCGACGACCTGAAGCAGGTGCTGTTCGGTGAAGGCGGCCTGGTCGCCGGCAGCCGGCAGCCGAAGGTGGTGGTGGACAGCTCGTCGATCTCGCAGGAGGGTTCGGCCGAGATCCGGCGCCAGCTCGAGGCCATGGGCGTGGGCTATCTTTGCGCACCGGTCTCGGGCAACGCCAAGGTCGCCAAGGCCGGCAAGCTGCTGATCGTGGCCTCGGGGCCCAGGATGCTCTATGAAAAGGCCGAGCCCTACCTGCAGGCCATGGCCCGCAAGGTGATGTGGGTCGGCGAGGGCGAGCTGGCCCGGGTCTGGAAAATTGCGCACAACACAATGTTCGGCGTGGTCATCCAGAACCTTTGCGAGATCACGGTGCTGGCCGAGAAAGCCGGCATCCCGCGCCACGTGTTCCTCGAAAGCATCAACGACTCGGTGCTGGGCTCGATGTACACGAAGTACAAGACCCCGACGCTCACCAACCTGAGCTTCGAGCAGGTGACCTTCACGCCGAAGCTCCTGCTCAAGGACATGGACCTCGGGCTTGCCGCGGCCAGGGCGTACGGCGTGGCCATGCCGGCCGCCGCCGCCACGCGTGAATCGGTGGCCCGCATGGTGGGGCATGGCCACGACGACATCGACTTTGCCGTCCTGTTGCTGGAAACGGCGAAAGACGCCGGGCTGGAACTCAAATCCGAGAACGTGAAGATGAGCGACGGCCTGGAAAGCTGAGCATGTCCCGCATCCTGATCCGCGGCGCCACCGTCCTCACCATGGATGCGCAGGGCGACCTGCCCCGGGCCGATCTCCTGGTGACGGACGACTGCATCACCGAAATCGCGCCCGCGCTCCAGGTCGATGACGCGCAGGTGGTGAATGCGGTCGGCAGCATCGTCATTCCGGGGCTGGTCAATGCCCACATGCACACCTGGCAGACTGCCTTGCGCGGTGTCGCCGCCAACTGGACGCTGCTGGAGTATTTCAGGAACATGCACGCCGGACTGGCGACCGCGTTCCAGCCGCAGGACATGCACATCGCGACCCGCATGGGAGCGCTGAACCAGCTCAATTGCGGCACCACCACGCTGGCCGACTGGTGCCACAACAATCCGACGCCGGAGCACAACGACGCGGCCGTGCAGGGCCTGCTCGAATCCGGCATCCGCGCGGCGTTCTTTCACGGCACGCCCAAGCCCGATCCCAAGCCCGGCCAGAAACCGTTCTGGGAAGTGCCGCATCCGCGCGCCGAGATCGAGCGCCTGCTGAAGAAACACCACGGGCATCCGCTCCTGAGCATCCAGGCCGCGGTGCTTGGCCCGCATTACTGCACGCTCGACGTGGCGATGGACGACTTCCGCATGGCGCGGGAGCTGGGCCTGATCGCTTCAATGCACCAGGGGGGCGGCGCGGCGCGCACGCCCGACGGCTGGGAACGGCTCGAAGCCGCCGGCCTGCTGGGCGACAACATCAACATCGTGCACGGCCACGCGCTGAGCGACGCGCAGCTGCAGCGCTTCTGCGGACTCGGCATGAGCTTTTCCGAGGCCGCGGAGAGCGAGATGTCGCAGGGCCACGGCCACCCGATCACTGGCCGGTTGCGGCAGTTCGGTCGCTCGCCCTCGCTTGGCGTCGACCTGGAAAGCGTGATGAGCGGCGACATGATCAGCCAGGCGCGCATGGCGCTGGGCATCCAGCGCAGCCTCGACAACGTCGCTTACCGGGAGGCGCACGGAACAATCCCGCCGACTTCGACCATCACCACCCGCGAGGCGCTGTCCTGGGTCACGATCGAAGGTGCACGCATGCTCAAGCAGGAGCACCGGATCGGATCGCTGGCCGCGGGCAAGCAGGCCGACCTGGTCGTCATCCGCGCGACGGACCTCAACATGCAGCCCGTCCATGACCCGGTGAGCACGGTCGTGATGCAGACTTCGCTGGCCAACATCGACAGCGTCATGGTGGCGGGCCGCTGGAAGAAGCGTGAGGGACGGCTGCTGGGCATCGATCTCGCCCCCGGGCTGGAGGCGCTGCGGGCCTCCGGAGAGAAGATCACGCGAGCTCTCGGCCTTTCGCCCGCCAGTTCGATTTCGTAAGCGCCATCCCGGATCAAAAATGACAGGAGACAAGATGAAAAGACTGATTTCGACCCTCGCCGTCCTCGCCGCCATGGGCGCGAACTCCGCCGCGCTGGCGCAAGCCGTGTACCCCAGCAAGCCGATCCGCTTCATCGTGCCTTTCACCGCCGGCAGCGGCACCGACATCATTGCCCGCACGGTGGGGGACACCATGAGCAAGGGCCTGGGCCAGCCGATCATCATCGACAACAAACCGGGCGCCGGCGGCACCATCGCGGCCGCGCAGGTGGCCAAGGGCGAGGCCGACGGCTACACGGTGCTGATCCATTCCTCGGGCCACGCGCTGAACCCGGCGATCTATCCCAACCTGACCTACGACACGCTGCGCGACCTGACCGGCGTCACCCCGCTGGCCGCCCTGCCCAATGTGATGGTGGTCTCCCCCGAGCGCGGCTGGAAAACCGTTGCCGATGTGGTGGCCGCCGCGAAAGCCAGGCCGGGCGCCCTCAACTACGCATCGGCGGGGGTCGGCAGCGCCACCCACCTGAACGCCGAGAAGTTCAAGCTGCAGGCCGGAATCGACGCCGTGCATGTCCCGTTCAAGGGCACGCCCGAGGCGCTGAGCGATGTCATCGGCGGGCGCAACGACTGGTTCTTCGCCCCGCTGTCCTCAGCGTTGCCGCTGATCAGGGACGGCAAACTGCTGGCGCTCGCGGTGAGCACGCCGCAACGCACGCCGGCGCTGCCGCTGGTCCCGACCACACTGGAGGCTGGCATCCCGGGCTCCGACTACACCTTCTGGGTCGGCATGATCGTGCCGAGCGCGACCCCCGGTCCTGTCGTCAGGCGCCTGCACGACGAAGCGCTCAAGGCGCTGGCCAGTCCCGAGGTCAGGGAACGGATGAAGGTGGTCGGCGCCGATCCGTTCCCGATGGCGCAGGACAGATTCAATGCATTCATCAAGACCGAGATGGAATCGGCGGCCCGCATCGCCAAGGCCGCCAACCTGAAGGCGCAGTGAACCGCGTGACGAGTTTTGTCTACATCGGGCGGCCGGCGCGCGTGATTTTCGGCGCCGGCAGCCTGCAGCAGCTGGGCGCGGAGATCGAGGCGCTGGGCGCGCGCAAGGCGCTGGTGCTCTCGACGCCCGAGCAGCGGGAGTCGGCCGAGCGCGTGGCGTCGCTGCTCGGCGCGCGGGCGGCCGGCGTATTCGACCGGGCCGTGATGCACGTGCCGATCGAAACCGCGAGGGAGGCGCGCGCCGTCGCCGCCAGGCTCGGGGCCGACTGCGCTGTCGCGATCGGCGGCGGCTCGACCATCGGGCTGGGCAAGGCGATCGCCCTCGAGTCCGGGCTGGCCATCCTCGCCATCCCGACCACCTACGCCGGCTCCGAGATGACCAGCATCTTCGGCATCACCGAAGGCGGCATGAAGAAAACCGGCCGCAACGACAAGGTGCTTGCGCGCACCGTCATCTACGACCCGGAACTGACGACAACGTTGCCGCGGGCGATGAGTGTGACCAGCGCGATGAACGCGATCGCCCACGCCGCGGAAGGCTTTTATAGCGCCTCGTCCAATCCGATCCTGGACCTGATGGCGGAGGAGGGCATTCGCGCGCTCGGCCGTGCCCTGCCCGCCATCGTCAAGGCGCCTCAGGACATGCAAGGCCGCAGCGATGCGCTGTATGGCGCCTGGCTGTGCGGCACGGTGCTGGCCAGCGTCGACATTGCCTTGCACCACAAGCTGTGCCACACCCTGGGCGGGTCCTTCAACCTGCCGCATGCTGAAACCCACACCATCGTGCTGCCGCACGCGCTGGCTTACAACGCGCCCGCCGCGCATGAAGCGGTGGCGCGGGTCGGCCGCGCCCTCGGCGGCGCCAGCGGTCCGCAAGCGGTCTACGACCTGGCCAGGGACAATGGCGCGCCGGTCGCCCTGCGCGACATCGGGATGAAGGAGGCCGATCTGGACCGCGCCTGCGACATCGCGATGCGCAACCAGTATCCCAATCCGCGTCCCCTCGAGCGCATGGCATTGCGCCAGCTGCTGCAGGACGCCTTCGAAGGCACCCGGCCGGCTGCTTGATGGGGTCAGCCCCGCAGCGGTGAAAACGGAGCCGCCAGACCGCTGTATTGCTTGGGCAGCGGCAGCGCGTAGTCGCCGCGCTTGCTGGTCCCCAATCCCAGCTTGACCAGGCTTTCCACCAGCTTCACCGCCACCGTCACGCCGTCGATCACCGGCACGCCCAGCTCCGCCTGCAGGCGTGCACACAAGCCCGCCATCCCGGCGCAGCCCAGCACGATGGCGCCGGAGCGGTCCTGCGCCAGGGCGTCGCGGGCGCAGGCGGCGATCCGCGCGAAGGCATGGCTGCCCGGCTGCTCCAGTTCCAGCACCTCCAGCTGCGTCGCATGGATACCGCGGCAATGGCGCTCGAAACCGTACTGGATGACGAGGTGCCGCGCGATGACGCAGGTGCGTTCCAGCGTGGTCACCACCGAAAAGCCGGTGGCGAGCATGGAAGCGGCGTGGAAGCCGGCTTCCGCAATGCCGATCACCGGCCCGCGCGCCAGTTCGCGCGCCGCATGCAGACCCGGGTCGCCGAAACAGGCAATGACGTAGCCGTCCACGCCGGCAGCCTCACCGGCAAGGACCTGCTCGGCAACACCGGCCGCCGCCCACACATCATCGTGGTGCCCTTCGATCGCCGGCGCCCCAAAAGTGGGCTGGACCGCCTCGATCACGGCGCCCGGGTCGGCACTGGTTGTGGCCGACCGGCCGATGGCGGCGGTCATTGCAGCCGTGGTGTTGGGATTGATCACTCGGATTTTCATGCCCTGCACCGGGAGCAAGTCGCGCGCCTGCCGCACGCACCAAAGCGGAGGCCGCCGCTTGGCACGCAGTTTGCATTCCCGCACATGAATGAAGCCTGATTCGTCCCTGTGCCTGACCGGCCTGACCAAACGCTATGGCGCCACCACGGCGGTCGACCAGATCGACCTGACCATCCCCTCGGGCAGCTACTGCTGCCTGCTGGGCCCTTCGGGCTGTGGCAAGACCTCGACTCTTCGGATGATCGCCGGGCACGAAAGCGTCAGCGCCGGCGAGGTGCTGCTGGGCGGCAAGTACGTCACGCACAGCAGCGCGGCGGAGCGCGGAACCGCCATGATGTTCCAGAACTATGCGCTGTTTCCGCACCTGAGCGTGCTGGATAACGTGGCGTTCAGCTGGAAGATGCGCGGCAAGCCGGCCCCCGAGCGCCACGCCCGCGCCCGCGAGTTGCTGGAGCTGGTGTCGATGACGCAGTACCAGGCCCGACTGCCGGCCGAGCTGTCCGGCGGCCAGCAGCAGCGCGTCGCCCTGGCGCGGGCGCTGATGACCGAGCCGCGCGTGCTGTTGCTTGACGAGCCGCTCTCGGCGCTCGACCCTTTCCTGCGGATCCAGATGCGTGCCGAGCTCAAGCGCTGGCAGCAGGAGCTGGGCTTCACCTTTGTCCATGTCACCCATTCGCAGGAAGAAGCGATGGCGCTGGCCGACCAGGTGGTGGTGATGAACCAGGGCCGGATCGAGCAGACCGGCTCAGCCCGCGAGATCTTCAATGCGCCGCGCTCGGAATTCGTGGCCCGCTTCATTGGCGCCCACAACATCGTGGCCACGCCCACAGGTGCGGTCGCCGTGCGCTCGGATCGGCTCAAGCTGGCGCGCAGCCCGGGCAACTCCATGCGGACTGCCGCCGTGAAGGCCGTCGAATACCAGGGGACCTGTGTGCAGGTGAGCCTGGCGCCGGCTGGCGAAGCGCCCGATGTGCAGTGGAGCGCCACCCTGTCCGACGACAGTTTCGACGCCGCGCCGCTCGCGCCAGGCGAAACCGTGTATCTGTCCTGGGAACCAGCCGAAGCGCATGCACTCGGTTGAAGCTGGCGCCTACACCTTTGTTCATCAACCGTCCCACCAAGGAGAACACCATGTCCGATCCGCTATCCACCGGCGCATCCCGCCGCACGCTGCTCAAGGGCGCCGCCGCCGCGGCGGTGACCGGCACCACGATGGGCTTTCCGTTCGTGCATGCACAGGAAAAAATCGTCCTGCGCTATCTGGGCACGGCGGTCAACCAAGACAAGGCAATCGCCGACAAGTTCGAGGCCGACACCGGCATCAAGATCCAGTACATCCCGGTGACGACCGACGACGTCACCAAGCGCGCCATCACCGCGCCCAACTCCTTCGACCTGATCGACGAGGAATACTTTTCGTTGAAGAAAGTGATTCCCACTGGCAATCTGCTGGGCATCGACACCCGCAAGATCAAGAACGCCGACAAGATCACCACCCTGTTCACCAAGGGTGAGATCAACGGCAAGAAGATCGGCGACCAGGGCACGGCGCCCAAGAAGGTGATGTACCTGGAGAAGCCGTCGTCCACGACTTTCTCGAGCACGCCGACGCAATACATGACGCTGATCCCGACCGTCTACAACGCAGACACACTCGGCATCCGGCCCGACCTGATCAAGCGTCCGATCGACAGCTGGAAGGAGTTGCTCAATCCCGAATTCAAGGGCAAGGCGGCGATCCTGAACATCCCGTCCATCGGCATCATGGACGCCGCGATGGTGGTGGAAGCAGCCGGCCTGTACAAGTACCCCGACAAGGGGAACATGACCAAAGCCGAGATTGACTTGACGATCAAGACACTGATCGAGGCCAAGAAGGCCGGCCAGTTCCGCGCGCTGTGGAAAGATTTCAACGAGAGCGTGAACC
>JANXVP010000153.1 GCA_025351615.1 Ramlibacter sp.
CCTGGGTGCAGCTGGCGAGCAGTCCCCCGGCGGACGCGGTCAGCGCCCAGTTGGCCAGGGATCGGAGGGCGGAGCGTCGATGCATCGGTGGGTCCAGCCAGGGTTCAGGGCAGGTAATGGTCGACCAGCAGCGCGGCGAACAGCAGGCTGAGGTGGATCAGGGAAAAGCGGAAGGTCTTGCGCGCGAGCGCGTCGGAATAATTGCGCCACAGCCGAAAGCCATACCAGCAAAAGCCGAAGCTGAGGACGACAGCCGCCGCCAGATAAAACCAGGAGCTCATGCCATAGGCGAACGGCAGCAGGCACGCCGCGAACAGCACCAGCGTGTACAGGAAAACGTGCAGCCGCGTGAACGCATTGCCGTGGGTCACCGGCAGCATCGGGAGTCCGGATTTGCGGTAGTCCTCCACCCGGTACAGCGCCAGCGCCCAGAAGTGCGGCGGCGTCCACAGGAAGATGATCAGGAACAGGATCAGCGCCTCCGGGCTCACGTCGCCGCGCATGGCGGCCCAGCCGAGCACGGGGGGCATGGCTCCGGATGCGCCGCCGATCACGATGTTCTGCGGCGTCAACGGCTTGAGTACGACCGTGTAGACAACGGCGTAGCCGACGAAGGTGGCAAACGTCAGCCACATGGTCAACGGATTCACCCATCGGTACAGGATCCAGGAGCCCGCGCTGCACAGCACTGCGGCGAACAGCAGCGCCTGCCAGTCGCTCAGCTCGCCGTTCGCGGTCGGCCGCCACGCCGTGCGCTTCATCTTGGCGTCAATGCCTTTCTCGACCAGGCAGTTGAAGGCGGCAGCTGCGCCGGCCACCAGCCAGATGCCGGCGCAGGCGATCAAAGCCAGCTGGACATCGGCCGCCGCAGGCACGCCGGGGACCGCAAGCACCATGCCGATCAAGGCGCAGAACACGATCAGCTGCACCACGCGCGGCTTGGTCAGCGCGTAGAACTGGCGACCGACCCGCAAGGCGGTGGTCATGCCGAGGCTCCCGAAGCGTGGAGTGCCCGGACATGTTCGCCTTGCGGCAGCGTCCGAACCAGGCAAAGCGTCCACGTCAGCACCATGCCGAGTGCGGCAGCGCCGCCGGTATGGGCCACCGCAGCCGCCAGTGGCCAGTCCATGACGACGTTGGTGATGCCCGTGGCGACCTGCCACAGCGCGAGGCCGGCAAGCCAGTTGCGTTGCATGCGCAATGCGGGCTGGCGGTGCAATCGCCATGCCAGCATGCCAAGCGCCGGCACCACGAGGCAGGCGGCCAGGCGGTGCGTGTAGTGGATGGCAGTGAGCGCCGCAAATCCGATGGGTTCGCCGGTCGCGGTCAGTCCCAGCTCGCGCCACAGCTCGAAGCCCTGGCGGAAGTCCATCGGCGGCCAGAAGCCGCCCTGGCACGACGGAAAGGTATTGCAGGCCAGCACCGCATAGTTGGTGCTGACCCACCCCCCCAGGGCGATCTGCGCGACGGTCAGAGCAGACACCAGCAGCAACAGGCGTTTCGTCCCGCGGTCGACAGGCACCGGCTGGCGGCCATCGGCTCGCGCATACGCAGCTGCCTGCACACACAACAGCAGCAGCAGCACCAGCCCGCCCAGCAGATGCAAGGTCACGATGGCTGGAAACAGCTTGCGGGTGACCGTCAAGGCGCCGAACGCACCTTGCAGGCAGACCCACGCCAGGGTCAGCAGCGCAAGCCAAGGCTTAAGCGGTACCACGCTGCGCCGACGCGCGGCCCAGGTGGACACGGCCAACGTGGCAATCAGGAGACCGACGCCGGTGGCGAGGTAGCGATGGACCATTTCGATCCAGGCCTTGCCGTGCGTGACCGGGCCGGTCGGCATTTCCGCCTGGGCCTGGCTGATCTGGGCGACAGCGCCGCTCGGGCTGGCGCTGCCATAGCAGCCCGGCCAATCCGGACAGCCCAGGCCGGAGTCGGTCAGGCGGGTGAAAGCGCCGAACAGCACCAGATCGAACGTCAGGAACAGCGTCAGCAGCGTGAGCGCCTGGAGCCGCCGCGCCGGTGACGCATTCCTGTTGCGCACCCACACCCACGCGAGCGGCCCCAGTGCCACCACAACACCGAGCAGCACCACGCGCAGCGCAGGTGAGAGATCGACCAGCGAAGCACCCACGTCAGCGGACCTCGCGGCCGGGCTTGTCCCAGCCGCCTGAAGCGCGCATCAGGCGGTCGAGGTCGCGCTTGGCCTGGCTGGCCGAAGCGGTATCGAGGGCAGCCGGGAACCGCAGCATCAGGTTGCCCAGGGGATCGACCAGGTACAGATGGTCTTCCAGCCGGTGACCCGGCGCCGGCTCCAGCCAGCGGCCCAGCTCGTCGCCGCGAACCTGCAGCACCGTGGCCTGGCCCAACGCCGGCAACAGCGACGCGCGAACCGCAGCCGCATCCGGCACCAGCCAGACCCAGTCCATGCGGTCCTTTTCCTTGCCCAGGCTTTCGCGCAACTGGCGCTGCAGGTAGAGGTGTCTTTCGCACGCGGGGGCGCAGCCGCCGCCGGCAACGCTGATCAGCAGCCACTGTCCCTTCAACGCGGTCAGAGGCGCGGTCTTGCCGTCCAGCCCGGTAGCGTTGATCGCGGGCAGCGGCCGTTGAGGTTCGATCAGAGCGCCATAACTGCGGCGGCCATCGGGCCGAATCACGTAGTAGGTGAAGTAGGACGCGACCACTGGCGCCGCGCACACAGCCAGCACGGCAAGCAAGCGCCAGCGCCCGCGCACCGTGCGTTCCACGGCATCTTCCGCCTCGCCCGGCAAGGGCAGCGAATGCACGGTCAAGCCCAGTGGCCGGTCAAGCGCGCTGGGATTTTTGACGGGGTGCGATGAATTGGAACCAGACATAAAGAATTGCGATGAGGATGCTCAGAGCGAACCACTGGAACGCGTAGCCGTAATGTTTTTCGACGCCGCTGCCGAGCTCGGTCCACTCGCGCAACAGACCCTCGGAGGCTGTTCCGGTCTGCTGCACCGACAAGCCGGTCACCAGCGGCAGGCCGGTGCGCGCACGAAACTCCCCCAGGTCGAGATTTTGCCGGATCGCGCCGGACTCCGGCCCGGCGAACGCATAGAGCTTGGGCGGCGGCGGGGCAATCAGGCCGCGCACCTCCACCGCTCCCGTCGGAGTGTCGACGGCCGGCAAGCGCTCGCGCTCGAGAAAGTTGCGCGGGGCCCAGCCGCGCTGCACCACCACGGCCATGTCGCTGCCGTCGATCCGCAACGGCGTCAACACGTCGAAGCCGGCCTTGCCCTGCATCTGACGGTTGTCCAGAAAGACAGTGTGCTCGGGGATCCAGCGGCCTTGCAGCCGGATCGGCCGCCAGGCGACCTCGGCCTCATTCCTGAGGGTGAGAAGTTCCCGCCCATCCAGGGCAGGCAAGGCCTTGTGGGCCGAGATTGCCGCATGCAATGCGTTTTTCTGGGCAGCACGGGAAAGCTGCCACGCGCCCAGCGCGAGTCCGGCGCAAACACCCAGTGCGGCAGCAAGGGTGATCCCCCAGAACCGAATCGCCGGGCCGTGCGTCAACCGATAATCCCGTGCATGAAGTACCTCGTCCTGCTTGCTTTCGTCGCCATCATCGGCAGCCTGGCCTCGGCGCTTTTCTTCATGATGAAGGACGGACAGGGCGGCAAAGCCAAGACCAGCAACATGGTCCGGGCACTGGCGCTGCGGGTCGGCCTGTCGATCCTGTTGTTCGTCTGCATCCTGGTGGCCTGGAAGTTCGGCTACATCCAGCCGACCGGCATCCCCCTGACCCGCTAGTCCATGCAGAAGGACAAGGCGCGCCGCAAGGCGCCCTGTTGTCGTGCGATGCCCCTAGAGCCAGTACACCAGCGTGTACAGGCCCAGCCAGACCACATCGACGAAGTGCCAGTACCAGGCGGCGCCCTCGAAGCCGAAATGGCGCTCCGGCGTGAAGTGGCCCTTGGTGAGTCTGAGCGTGATGAAGAACAGCATCAGCATCCCGATGATCACGTGGAAGCCGTGAAAGCCGGTGAGCATGAAAAACGTCGAGCCATAGGCGCCGGAACGCAGCGTCAGATTCAGTTCGGTGAACGCGTGGAAGTATTCATAGGCCTGGACGCAGACGAAGGTCGCGCCCAGCAGCACCGTGATCCACATGAAAGCCAGCGTCCGGCCGCGGTGGTTTTCGCGCAGCGCATGGTGCGCGATCGTCAGCGTGACGCCCGACGACAGCAGCAGCGCGGTATTGATTGTCGGCAGCCAGAACGGGGTCATGGTCTGGAACGGCTCGATGATGCCGGCGGGCGACGCGGTTGTGCCCGGTGCCACCGACGGCCAGACCGCCTTGAAGTCGGGCCACAGCAAAGCATTGTCCAGGCCGCCCAATGCCGGTACCGAGTGCGAGCGCATCCACCACAGCGCCGTGAAAAAGGCGCCGAAGAACATCACTTCGGAAAAGATGAACCAGCTCATGCTCCAGCGGAACGACAGGTCGATCCGGTGGCTGTACAGGCCGCTTTCGCTTTCGCCGATGGCCTGGCGGAACCACTGGAACAGGACCACGAACAGCCACAGCAGGCCGATAAGCACCAGGTACATGCCCCAGTCCTCGCGGTTGATCCACTGGGCCGCGCCGAAGATGACCAGCAGCAGCCCGAAAGCCGCCATCGCGGGATGGCGCGACGGCGCCGGCACAAAGTAGTAAGGCACGGTGCCTGTGGTGCTTGAACTCATTTCAACTCCTGAATCGCTAAATTTTTGACGGTCCGGGCCGGGTCAACCCACCACCCAGCGCACCAGCACGATCAGCGCCAGCACCAGCAGCGCCACGGCCACCAGTGCCACGGCGATGATGTGTAGTGGATTGAGGCTGGCCAGGTCCTTCTGGTATTCGCTGTTCTTGCGGATGCCGACGAACGACCATGCAACCGCCTTCACCGTGCCGAGCAGGGAACTCACGTGCGCGGCTCCTGCTGCAGATGGGGGACCGCAGCTGCGGTAGGGGCCGGCAGCGTCTTGCTCCCGACCTCGAAAAAGGTATACGACAGCGTGATCGTGGTGACGTCTTTCGACAGCCGAGGATCGATCACGAACACCACCGGCCATTGCTTCTTCTCGCCCGGCTCAAGCGTGTACTGCTGGAAGCAGAAGCACTCGATCTTGTTGAAGTGCGCCGCGGCCTGGCTGGGTGCGTAGCTGGGGATCGCCTGCGCCGACATCCGGCGGTTCTGCACATTCTGGAACTCGTACATCACCGACGCGAGCTGGCCCGGGTGGACCTGCAAAGAACTGCGCGCGGGCTTGAATTCCCAGGGCCCGCGGGCGTTGGCATCGAATTCCACAGTGATCGTGCGCTTCAGGTCGACCTGCGAATTGGCCGGGAGCCTGACGTCGCGTCCCGCGGTGCCCCCGCCAGGCACCTGGCGCTCCGACAGCGACAGGATGTTGATGCCCGTCAGCTCGCAGATGTGCTTGTAGATCGGGATCAGCGCATAACCGAAGGAGAACATGCCGACCGTCACGACGGCCAGCTTGCCCATCATTTTCAGGTTTTCGCGCGCAATGGACATCGGCCGGGATTCAATGCGTCAGCAAGACCATCTTGGCCACGAAGCCGATGAAGAAAACGGCAGCGATCGACGCCAGCACCAGGGCCATGCGGCGGTTGTTCTTTTTTTGTTCCGGCGTCATGGGCGTTCTGCTCAATGGTTGGTGCCCAGGATCGGCTCGTGGCGCTCGGGCTGGACCCGGGCGTCCAGAATCCTGGTGGCAGTGGGGTCCAGCCGGGGCGGGGTTTCGAAAGTGTGGAAAGGCGCCGGCGACGGCACTTCCCATTCGAGACCCTCGGCGCCCTTGCCGTCAGGATCGTTCCAGGGCCGTTGCGGCGCCTTGACGCCCTGGCCTCGCATGCAAGGCAGCACCACGGCCACGAAGAAGTAGACCTGGGTCAGGCCGAACCAGA
>JANXVP010000163.1 GCA_025351615.1 Ramlibacter sp.
CGACAGCCCGCTGGCCGTGCTCTCCAACAAGGACAAGCCGCTTTACAACTATTTCAAGCAGCTCTTTGCGCAGGTGACCAATCCGCCGATCGACCCGATTCGCGAGGCGATCGTGATGTCGCTGGTGTCCTTCATCGGACCGAAGCCCAATCTGCTGGACATCAACCAGGTCAATCCGCCGATGCGGCTGGAAGTGAGCCAGCCGATCCTGGACTTCGCCGACATGGCCAAGCTGCGTGACGTTGAAAAGCACACGCACGGCAAATTCCGCAGCTACACGCTCGACATCACCTATCCGCTAGGCTGGGGCCAGGAGGGCGTGGAAGCCAAACTGGCTTCCCTGAATGCGGAAGCGGTCGACGCGATCAAGGGTGGCAAGAACATCCTGATCATCAGCGACCGCGCGGTCGGGCCGGAGCAGGTGGCGATTCCGGCGCTGCTGGCGCTTTCTTCTGTCCACCAGCATCTCGTGCGCGAGGGATTGCGCACGACCGCAGGTCTGGTGGTGGAGACAGGCAGCGCCCGCGAAGTGCATCACTTCGGTGTGCTGGCCGGTTATGGCGCGGAGGCCGTGCATCCCTACCTCGCGATGGAGACGCTGGTCTCGATCCACAAGGATCTGCCGGGCGACCTGAACCCGGACAAGGCGATCTACAACTACGTCAAGGCGATCGGCAAGGGCCTGTCCAAGATCATGTCCAAGATGGGCGTGTCGACGTACATGAGCTATTGCGGCGCCCAGTTGTTCGAAGCCATCGGCCTGAACAGCGACACGATCGGGAAGTACTTCACCGGCACCGCCAGCCGGGTCGAAGGCATCGGCGTGTTCGAGATCGCGCAGGAAGCGATCCGGATGCACAAGGCAGCTTTCGGCGACGATCCGGTGCTGGCGAGCATGCTCGACGCGGGCGGCGAATATGCCTGGCGCACCCGTGGTGAAGAGCATATGTGGACGCCAGACGCGATCGCCAAGCTGCAGCACAGCGCTCGCTCCAACAACTGGAACACGTACAAGGAATACGCCCAGCTGATCAACGACCAGAGCCGGCGCCACATGACGCTTCGCGGCCTGTTCGAATTCAGGATCGATCCTTCCATTGCGATTCCGGTGGACGAGGTCGAGCCCGCGAAGGACATCGTCAAGCGCTTTGCCACCGGCGCCATGTCGCTGGGGTCGATCTCCACCGAGGCCCATGCGACGCTGGCCGTCGCGATGAACCGCATCGGCGGCAAGAGCAACACCGGCGAAGGGGGCGAAGACCCGGCCCGCTACCGACAGGAACTCAAGGGCATTCCGATCAGGCAGGGCCAGACCGTGGGCGAGATCATCGGCAAGGACGTGATCGAGGCCGACTACGCGCTCAACGCGGGCGATTCATTGCGCTCGAAGATCAAGCAGGTCGCGTCCGGACGCTTCGGCGTCACGGCCGAATACCTGACATCCGCCGACCAGATCCAGATCAAGATGGCGCAGGGCGCCAAGCCCGGCGAGGGCGGCCAGCTACCGGGTGGCAAGGTCTCCAAATACATCGGCAAGCTGCGGTATTCGGTGCCCGGTGTCGGTCTCATCTCGCCACCGCCGCATCACGACATCTATTCGATCGAAGACCTGGCGCAGCTGATTCACGACCTGAAGAACGTCGCGCCTCATGCGTCCATCAGCGTCAAGCTGGTGTCGGAAGTGGGCGTCGGTACGATTGCGGCGGGCGTCGCAAAGTGCAAGAGCGACCATGTCGTGATCGCCGGCCATGACGGCGGTACGGGCGCTTCGCCCTGGTCGTCGATCAAGCATGCCGGCAGTCCCTGGGAAATCGGCCTTGCGGAAACGCAGCAGACGCTGGTCTTGAACCGGCTGCGGGGACGCATCCGTGTGCAGGCCGACGGCCAGATGAAAACGGGTCGCGACGTCGCCATCGGCGCGCTGCTCGGCGCCGATGAGTTCGGCTTCGCCACTGCGCCCCTGGTGGTCGAGGGCTGCATCATGATGCGCAAGTGCCATCTGAATACCTGCCCTGTCGGGGTCGCGACGCAGGACCCGCTGCTGCGCAAGAAGTTCGCCGGCCGACCCGAGCACGTTGTCAATTACTTCTTTTTCGTCGCGGAGGAAGTTCGCCAGATCATGGCCCAGCTGGGCATCCGCAAGTTCGACGACCTGATCGGCCGCGCGGACCTGCTGGATACCAAAAAGGGCATCGAGCACTGGAAGGCTCGCGGGCTGGATTTCAGTCGCCTGTTTGCCCGGCCCAATGTGCCGGCCGAAATTGCGCGCTTCCATGTCGAAGAGCAGGACCACGGCCTGTCTCGAAGCCTGGACCGGGTGCTGATCGAGAAGTCGCGCCCTGCAATCGACAAAGGCGAACGGGTGCAGTTCATCGAGGTCGTCCGCAATGTGAATCGCACGGTCGGGGCCATGCTGTCGGGCGCATTGACCAAGGTGCACCCGGAAGGGCTGGCAGACGACACGATCCGGATCCAGCTCGAAGGCACAGGCGGCCAGTCGTTCGGCGCCTTCCTGGCTAGGGGCATCACGCTCTACCTGATCGGCGACGCCAACGACTACACCGGCAAGGGCCTGTCGGGGGGACGCATCGTCGTGCGCCCCAGCATCGATTTCCGCGGAGCAGCCGTCGACAACATCATCATCGGCAACACCGCGCTGTACGGCGCCACTACTGGCGAGGCCTTCTTCAGCGGCGTGGCCGGAGAACGCTTTGCCGTCCGTTTGTCGGGTGCATCCGCAGTGGTCGAGGGAACCGGGGACCACGGCTGCGAATACATGACGGGCGGCACCGTGCTGGTGCTGGGCAAGACGGGACGCAACTTCGCGGCCGGCATGTCGGGCGGCATCGCCTATGTCTACGACGAGGACGGGCTGTTCGCCAGCCGCTGCAACACGTCGATGGTGACGCTTGAGGCGGTCGCACCGGCCGCAGAGCAACACGTCGGCGGGAAGACCCTGCTGCACAAGGACCAGGCGGACGAAACCCAGCTGCGCAAACTGCTGGAGGACCACAACCGCTGGACCGGCAGCCGACGCGCACGCGAGTTGCTGGACCACTGGGCGACTTCGCGATTGAAGTTCGTCAAGGTCTTTCCGAACGAATACAAGCGCGCACTTGCGGAAATGTACGAACGCGAGGTCGAAGCCGCCAGCGCCGGAACCAACGCGCATCTGGCCATGAAGCACGGCACCACAGCAGCAGCCTGAGGAAAAGAAAATGGGAAAAGTCACCGGCTTCATGGAATACGGGCGCGTCGAGGAGGGTTACCGGCCCGTGGACGAGCGCTTGAAGAACTACCGCGAGTTCGTCGTCGGCCTGGACGACGGCCAGGCCAAGGTTCAAGGCGCGCGTTGCATGGATTGCGGCACCCCGTTCTGCAACAGCGGCTGTCCCGTCAACAACATCATTCCGGATTTCAACGATCTGGTCTTCAGGCAGGATTGGCGCAACGCCTTCACGGTGCTGGACTCGACCAACAACTTTCCGGAATTCACCGGCCGTATCTGTCCCGCGCCCTGCGAGGAAGCCTGTGTTTTGAACGTCAATGACGATCCGGTGGGCATCAAGTCGATCGAGCATGCCATCATCGACCGGGCCTGGGAGCAGGGTTGGGTGCAGCCGCGAATCGCCAAGATCAAAACCGGGAAGAAGGTTGCGGTGGTCGGGTCCGGCCCCGCCGGCATGGCCGCCGCGCAGCAACTCGCCCGCGCCGGGCACGACGTGACGCTGTTCGAAAAGAATGACCGCATCGGTGGATTACTTCGCTACGGCATTCCGGACTTCAAGATGGAGAAGACGCACATCGACCGCCGCGTCGAGCAGATGCGGGCCGAAGGCGTCAGGTTCCGTACCGGAGTCATGGTCGGTAAGCTGCCGGAGGGCTCCAGGATCACGAACTGGGCCAAGGAGTCGATCTCCCCAGAGCAATTGCTGCAGCAATTCGACGCCGTGGTCCTGACTGGCGGCGCCGAGCAATCGCGGGACCTGCCGGTTCCTGGCCGCGATCTCGACGGCGTGCATTTCGCGATGGAATTCCTGCCGCAGCAAAACAAGGTCAATGCCGGCGACGAGGTTAAAGGCCAGATCCACGCCGAGGGCAAGCACGTGATCGTGATTGGCGGCGGCGACACCGGCTCCGACTGCGTCGGCACCAGCAATCGCCATGGCGCGGCGAGCGTCACCCAGTTCGAACTCATGCCGCAGCCTCCGCAAGAAGAGAATAAGCCGTTGACATGGCCGTACTGGCCTTACAAGCTGCGCACCAGTTCCAGCCACCAAGAGGGCTGCGACCGCGAGTTCGCCATCGCGACCAAGGAATTCACCGGCGATGGGAAAGACGGGAAATCCGGCAAGCTCACGGGCCTAAAGACGGTCCGCGTCGAATGGAAAAACGGCAAGATGGTCGAGGTCGCTGGCAGCGAGCAGCTGTTGAAGGCCGATCTCGTGCTGCTGGCGATGGGCTTCGTCAATCCTGCGGCAACCGTGCTGGACGGTTTCGGTGTGGAAAAGGATAACCGTGGCAATGCCAGGGCCACGACGGAGTTTATTGGTGGCTACGCAACCAATGTCCCCAAGGTGTTCGCGGCCGGGGACATCCGGCGGGGCCAGAGCCTGGTGGTGTGGGCGATTCGCGAGGGCCGGCAGGCGGCGCGCGCCGTCGATGAATTCCTGCTCGGGTTCTCGGAC
>JANXVP010000220.1 GCA_025351615.1 Ramlibacter sp.
TCAAGTAGTACGTCAGGGCGAACCATGACGCCTATGCCGGAGGTAGGCTAACTCCGTCTCACGGAAGAACCAGGCGAAAACTTGCCAGCCCGTCGCGGTGTCTATCGGCAACGTACTCAACTCGATATGCTTTTGGCCGGACGGTGACGCAGTTTCATCTGCGAGCAGTTATCAATGTGGCTACTTTCACGCGAGCCAATTTGCTACCCCCTTCGCGGAGGGCTTGGTCTGGCTAAATACCGAAGTCAATAGCTTCCAATATCTGCTGCTTGTTTGTGAGTGACAGCTCGCCCTGATAGTTTCGGACGACGGCATCGACTTTTCCCGCATGTCCCGTGATCGAAGTTGCATCCAGCGGCGGGGTTGAGTTGAAGGCCCTCTCAAGCAGGGTGGATCGGAAGGCGTGCATCCCCACCAATCGAGCCCCGGCGGTGTCGTCGCGCAAGCCTGCTTTGACAATGAAGTCTCGGAACCATTTTTCGCCTGCTGAACTTGCTCGGCCTCGGCTCGGCTTCCAAGCCGGAAACAAGAGCTTCGCGCCGGACGCCTTCACTCGGTCGACGTAGCCTAAAAGCCCCAACGACAACAGGCGGGAATGAATTGGGACTTTACGCTTCGAGGTTTCGTTCTTCACGCTCTTGGTAATTCGCTCATCGCCATCCGTGTCCTGGTCAAACATAAAATGCCAGATACCAGAGTCGACCTCCTGGCGTATGTCGATCTGGGGGTTCAGCTGACAAATTTCGTTGACCCGCGCGCCGGTATGCAGTCCGATCTGAGGCAGCCAGAATTGATTTTCCAGATCGCGTTGGGCAGCAAAGAGCTTCATCTCTTCGCCTCCAAAGAGCCGAACTAGCTCGTTATCTGTGAAGCCCCGCTGCTTGTTTTCGCCCGGTTTTCGGGTACCCGAATACGAAATACCCTCGGTCGTCAATGTGACGGGGAAGCCCTCGTCTTGCCACTGCACTCGTGCGTCTCTGAGGAAGGACCGGACACATGCCTTGTATGTGTCCTCGAAGGTCTTGGGCGCCATCGTCTTGATGTGAACTTCTTCGGCCAGTACGGCAGGCTTGATGCCCCGTTGACGGCATAGATCACTCCACCGCGGTGGCAGCTTCTGGACCAGGGCGAAGAAACGATTCAGGTCTGTCTGGCGAAGATCATGGACCGGCTTGTCACCCACGACGTCCAGCATCAAAGGCAACACAGCTCCGTGCTTTTTAAACATCGCTGCCGCCTTCTTTTTTGGGAACCCCGCTAGGAAGGCGCCCACCACTTTGCTCAACTGGGGCGACGACGCCCTTGGTTGGGGCCCCGGCGCTGCAGGCAAGACCGGGGCGGGACTGACTACCTGCACCGGGCGCGGCGCGGCCAAGAGTCGTCTGAGGGTGTCGTTCTCAGTCTTTAAGCGAAGCTGAGCAAGGTCCGCCCGGTGTTGAGTGCGTTGTGCGTCAAGTTCTTCAGCGTGCAGGTCATCACGCTCGTCCAGGCGCAGCCTGAGCTTGGTTTCCGCCATGAGCGCTTTGAGCTTGTCTTCATCCATTTCTACAGTAGCCTCTCTTGCAAGGGAGTATGCGCGCTTGACGTGGGCGGCATAGGCGAGGGCAGCTGGCGCGGCGACGCGCTTGTCACTCGTCTTCAGGGCTTTTGTGACTTCGGTGAGACCGATCAGGGCGCGTAGGTCACCAGGAACAGCGATGCGGAAGTGCAGCGCGAAACCGCGACGCTGGATGAAGGGGAACGATCGAGACATTTGCAGGCAGTGCCGTGTAGCACTCTCATGTAGCAAACACGAAAAACCTGCGTCGGATCAACGACTTACCAGCGAAATCAAGGGCTTAAAACCGTCGGCGGAGAGTGTGAGATTCGAACTCACGGATGTCTTTCAACATCGCCGGTTTTCAAGACCGGTGCATTCAACCGCTCTGCCAACTCTCCAGCGGCCCCATTTTATGCGACCGGTCCGGGCGCCCGGCCGCCATGCAAGAATGCCGCTGCACCATACCGGAGGACCGCATGTCGAAAACCGCGTTCACCATCAAGGCGTCTTGCTGTTACATCATTGCCGTCGGACTGGCCTTGGTCCTCGCGCCCAACCTCGTGCTGTCGGCCATGCGCATGCCGCCAACCTACGACGTGTGGATTCGCGTTCTGGGGGTGGTGGTCATCAACATCGGGATCTTCTTCTGGGTGGCGGCCCGGACCGAGGCCGTCGCCCTGTTCCACGTCAGCGTGGTCGTGCGGCCGCTGGTGCTGGTCTGGTTCGGCGTGTTCGTGCTGCTCGGGTTTGTCAGCCCGATGCTGCTGGTGTTCGGGGTGATCGAGGCGCTCGGCGCGCTGTGGACCTGGTTGACGATGAAGTCCGAACAGCGCGATGGACAGCGTGCCTATCCGGCCAGCCGGATCGATCCGCGCTACGAATCAAGGATGTGATGGCCCGTTTCCTGTGCGTCTTCCTGCTGGTGCTGCTGGCGCTGTTCCTGGCGGAGCTGACGCCGCCGGTGCAGCGCCTGGTCATCGTGCCTTGGACTGCCTTCCTCGCCTCGGCCAGCGCGTTCATCCTGCGGCTCGTCGATTCCAACGTGCTGGCGCATGGCAATGTGTTGCAGGACATCCGCAGCGGCAGCGGCATCGTCATCGAGGCGGGTTGCAACGCCGTCGAGGCCTGCATCATGCTGGCGGCCGCGGTGTTCGCCTATCCGGCCGCGCTGGGTCCCCGCATGGCGGGACTGCTGGTCGGCGCAGTGGCGGTCCAGCTAGTGAACCTGGTGCGCATCGTTTCGCTGTTCTACCTGGTGCAATGGAGCGTCCCGGCATTCGAGTTTGCGCACCTCTATCTCTGGCAGGCGCTGATCATGCTCGACGTGCTTGTGGTGTGGCTGCTGTGGCTGCGCTGGGTGACGCGCCGACAGTTCGCGGCGGGTGCGCCCGTCCCGGCTGCTGTTTGAGTTCATGGTCCGCACGGCCGGCACGCTCAAAGGGTTTTTCGCCACAGCCCTGCTGTGGCTGCTGGTGGCCTTGGCTGTCTGGTATCCGCTGCGACACTGGCTGGTGCTGCCCCCCGCGTGGCTCGCCGGGAAGGCGATGGCGGCAGCCTTTCCGGGCTGGGTCACCGGCGTCCAGCTGGACGGCAACACGCAGGTGCTGCTTACCACGCTGCGAGTCTGGAGCGCCGATAACCGCGTCGGCGAGCTGGCGCCCGAGGTCAATGGCCTGGTCTATGCCTACGGCGCGCCCCTGCTGGCCGCCTTGCTGCTTGCATCGCGAGCCCGCCGCTGGTGGTGGAAGCTACCCGCAGGGCTGCTGGTCCTGCTGCCATTTCAGGCCTGGGGTATCTGTTTCACGTGGCTGCTGCAAGTTGCCGTGGTGGCGGGCGAGCAGACTCGCATCCAGACCCGTTTTGGCCCCTGGGAAGCCAACCTCATAGCCGCTGGCTACCAGTTGGGCTTTCTAATCCTGCCGACCCTGGTGCCCGTGCTCTTGTGGCTGGCATTTGACCGGCGCGTCCTGGCCGGCGCGATGATCGAAGGCGCGTTGGCCGGGGACCGCGGACAGGACTCGTCTGGCTAGTCGCCGACGCAGTGGTCAACGGACGACGCTTTTGCGCCGGACCTGCCAGCCACCCATGCCAGCGAGCATCAGCCCGAGAAAAATCAGTGCCCATTCCTGCAGTGTCGGAGCCGAAACGACGCCTGCGCCTCCGATCGGGCCGCCGGGGAAGGCTGCTGCAATCGGACAGCCGCCGACCAGGTTGGAGTCCAGCGTGACGGCCGCAATCCTTGCCAAGGCACGACCCCTCAGGTTCGCGCCGGTGTTCAGCGTAATGCTCTGGTTCGCCAGGATGTTTCCTGCGAAATTTGTCGTTGTGCCAAGCGTGGCCGCGCTGCCGACCTGGAAATTCAGGTTGGGCAGGCAGCCGGCCCCCCCGGTGTTAATGGCCAGGACCGAGGAGCCGGGAGCGGTCGTCAGGGCGGTTCCGATCTGAAACAGGAAGCTGGCGTTTGGATTGCCTTGGAAGTCGAGCGTGAGGTTGCCGGTCAACTGGGCCGTAGTGGCGGGGAAGCAGTAAACGCCCGGAGTGAGGACCCCGACTGAGCCCAAGTCTTGCCCGGCCAGGTTGGTCGTGCACAAAACCGGATTGGCTGCGGTGGTGTAGGCCGTCATCAGTTCCGTCTGGGCCTGGCCGGCAGTCGCGTTACCGGCGTTGAAGCTTCCCGTGGCGTTGCCGGGGCCGCCGTCGACCGGTAAGAACCCGGTGATCGCGGCACCCGCGAAAACTCCGACGTTGCCCGTGACGACCGACGGGCCGGTGTTGGTCACGGTCGAACCGGCCAGAGCGCCGAAAGTCTGTAGCGTCGGACCCAGGGTGACCTGGGCCGATGCGATGGACGGCGCCAGCAGCAAGGCCGCTGCGCCGAACGCGCAGAAAAGGTTGAGGACGCAGCGCTTGAGCGATGCGATCCCTGTTGCGGAAACGGGCGTCATGAGGATCCCTGGTTAGCGGCACCAAATACGGCCGCACCCAATACTCTAATCCATGGACGAGCTATTTGTTGTAGGTCAGCAGCCCTTTTTGCTCGATAAACGACACCACTTCTTTTAGCCCGCTGAGCGTCTTGAGGTTGGTCATCACATAAGGCCGGTCGCGCCGCATGCGCCTGGTGTCGGCCTCCATGACGCCGAGGTCCGCGCCCACGTAGGGCGCCAGGTCGGTCTTGTTGATCACGAACAGGTCGCTCTTGGTGATGCCAGGACCACCTTTGCGCGGGATCTTCTCGCCGGCGGCGACGTCGATCACGTAGATGGTCAGGTCGCTCAGTTCGGGGCTGAACGTCGCGGCCAGGTTGTCGCCGCCGCTCTCGATGAATACGATGTCCGCCTCCGGAAAATCGACCAGCATGCGGTCGATCGCCTCGAGGTTGATCGACGCGTCCTCGCGGATGGCGGTGTGCGGGCAGCCGCCGGTTTCCACGCCCATGATCCGTTCCGCCGGCAGGGCGCCGCTCACCGTGAGCAGCCGCTGGTCTTCCTTGGTGTAGATGTCGTTGGTGATCGCCACCAGGTCGTAGCGCTCCCGCATTGCCTTGCAGAGCATCTCGAGCAGGGTGGTCTTGCCCGACCCGACCGGCCCGCCGATGCCGACCCGCAGCGGCGGAAATTTCTTGGTGCGGTTGGCGATATGGTGAAAAGTCATGAGCGAAAAAGTCTCGAATACTGGGTTTCGTGGCGGGCCGACAGGATCGCCAGCATTGGCGAGAAAGCCTGGCGGTTCGCGTCGTCCAGCAAGCGTGCCGTATCGACGGCCGCCGGGATCTCGAGCGCCAGTCGCCCCAGGATGCGCTGCCCCGCGCTCTGGCCCAGCGGCACAGACTTGAGGGCGGCCTGCATCATGTTCTCGGCCCAGCCGAAGGCCAGGGCCAGCAGGCAGTCGTGTACCGGCGCGCAAGTGGCACTGGCGGCGAGGGCGAAGGCGACCGGGTAGGTCAGGTGGCGTGCAGAGCCTGCGACAAGTTCAGGGCGAACGGATTTCATCCATTCGACCAGCGACCGTCCCATCTGCTCGGTCTGCTGGCGCATTTCGCTGGTCTCGCGGGTCTGCAGCACCCAGGCGTCGAGTGCAGCGATGCGCTCCAGGTCCTGGTCGCGCCAGGCCTGGATGGCCTGCGCCGCAACGGCCAGGTCCGAGCGCGCCAGCGTCAGGTGGAGTTGGTCGAGCAGCCAGCGTGCTGCGCTCTCCTCATCGGTGACGAGCTGCGCGTCGATGGCCGACTCCACGCCTTCCGAATACGAGAAGCCGCCGATCGGCAACGCCGGGGACGCCAGCCAGATCAGCTGCAGCAGAGCCGCGTCAGTGACCGTGGCCATCGTGCCGGTGACCCTCGTCGTCATGTTCGTGCTGGTTGGCGTCGTGCTCGTGCTCCTCATGCTTGTGCACGTGCTGGACAAGGTCGTGGACATGCTGGTGCGCAGGCCCGGCTTGCGCACTGTAGGCGCCGCCCTCGGGCTCGAAGCTGGTGGTCTGCTCGTGCACGATCAGGTGCATCGCGCGCAGCATCGCGGCCAGCACGTGGTCGGGTTCGATCTTCAGGTGGTCGGGCTTGAGCTCGATCGGCACATGCCGGTTGCCCAGGTGGTATGCCGCGCGCAACAGGTCGAACGGTGTGCCGTGCTCGCTGCAGTGGGTGACGACCAGCACCGGCTGCGGCGCGGCGATCACGCGGATCAGCGATCCATCCTCCGCCACCAGCACGTCGCCACCACGCACCAGTGTTCCACGCGGCAGGAAAACACCCAGCTGCCGGCCTAGCGAATCGGCGACCTCGAACCGGCTCTTCTGCCGCACGTCCCAATCCAGCTCCACGCTGCAGGCGCGTTTCAGCAGCACGGGCGCCAGTCCGTGGCCGCCGGCCAGAAGTTTGGAAACGGCGAGCATCAAAACCTAGAACAGGAAGTAGCGTTGGGCCATCGGCAACACGGTAGCAGCTTCGCAGGTGAGCAGTTGCCCGTCAGCGCGCACTGCGTAGGTCTGCGGATCGATTTCCATCATCGGCAGCGCGCTGTTGTGCACCATGTGCTGCTTGCGCACGCCACGGATATTGCGGACTGCGCTCAGCGTCTTGGCCAGGCCGAAGCGCTCGCCGATGCCGCTCTTCAATCCGGCCTGCGACACGAAAGTGAGCGAGCCTTTCGCAACCGCGCCGCCGAAGCTGCCGAACATCGGCCGGTAGTGCACCGGTTGCGGCGTCGGGATCGACGCGTTCGGGTCACCCATGGCCGCCATGGCGATGAAGCCGCCCTTCAGGATCAATGCCGGCTTGATGCCGAAGAATGCCGGCTTCCAGACCACCAGGTCGGCCCACTTGCCGGGCTCGATGCTGCCGACTTCATGGCTGATTCCATGCGCGATCGCCGGATTGATCGTGTATTTGGCGATGTAACGCCTGGCGCGGAAGTTGTCATGCGCGGCCGGGTCATCGGCAAGCTTGCCCCGCTGCAGCTTCATCTTGTGCGCGGTCTGCCAGGTCCGCAGGATGACTTCGCCGACGCGGCCCATGGCCTGGCTGTCGCTGGACATCATGCTGATCGCGCCCAGGTCGTGCAGCACGTCCTCGGCGGCGATCGTTTCCTTGCGGATGCGGCTCTCGGCGAATGCCAGGTCCTCGGCAATCCCGGGATCCAGGTGGTGGCAGACCATTAGCATGTCGACATGCTCGTCGAGCGTGTTGACGGTGTAGGGCATCGTCGGGTTGGTGGATGACGGCAGGAAGTTGGCCTCGCCGACCACGCGCAGGATGTCGGGCGCATGGCCGCCGCCGGCGCCCTCGGTGTGGAACGCGCACAGGCCGCGGCCCTTGGTGGCGGCGATGGTGTTCTCGACGAAGCCCGACTCGTTCAGTGTGTCGCTGTGGATCGCGACCTGCGTGTCGGTGGCTTCCGCCACGTCGAGGCAGTTGCTGATCGCCGAGGGCGTCGTGCCCCAGTCCTCGTGCAGCTTCAGGCCGATCACGCCGGCGGCGATCTGTTCGTGCAAGGCCTCCGGCCGGCTGGCGTTGCCCTTGCCGAGAAAGCCCAGGTTCATCGCGAAGCCGTCCGCGGCCTGCAGCATGCGCTCGATGTTCCATGGTCCCGGCGTGCAGGTGGTGGCGAAGGTGCCGGTGGCGGGCCCGGTGCCGCCACCCAGCATGGTGGTGACTCCCGAGGCCAGCGCCTCCTCGATCTGCTGCGGGCAGATGAAATGGATGTGGCTGTCGATGCCGCCGGCGGTGACGATGTTGCCTTCGCAGGAGATGATTTCGGTGCCCGGACCGATGACGATGTCCACGCCGGCCTGCGTGTCGGGGTTGCCGGCCTTGCCGATCGCGGCGATCCGCCCGTCCTTCAGGCCGATATCGGCCTTGACGATGCCCCAGTGGTCGATGATGAGCGCGTTGGTCAGGACGCAATCCACAGCACCTCCAGTGCTGTTTCCTGCGCTCCCGGCGGCGTTGGTGCGCTGCGACTGCGCCATGCCGTCGCGGATGGTCTTGCCGCCGCCGAACTTCACTTCCTCGCCGTAGCCGCCTGCCCGCAGCGTGTAGTCGTCCTCCACCTCGATGATCAGGTCGGTATCCGCCAGCCGCACGCGGTCGCCGGTCGTGGGGCCGAACATCTCGGCATAAGCGCGCCGTCCTATGGTTGCCATCAAGTCTCCCGACTGGTCGAACCTAAGGTGGCTTGCGCCCCCTTGGGGGGCAGAGAACGAATGTGAACCTGGGGGCTCATGTTGCTAGAGCTTTCCTTGCACCAGGCCGCGAAAGCCGTAGACGACACGGTTGCCGGCGAAATCCACCAGTTCGACCGTCCGTTGCTGGCCGGGCTCGAAGCGCACGGCGGTGCCGGAAGCGATGTTCAGCCGCATCCCGCGGGCGGCTTCGCGGTCGAAGCCGAGCGCGCCATTGGTTTCGGCAAAGTGGTAGTGCGAACCCACCTGGATCGGCCGGTCCGCGGTGTTGCGCACCACCAGGGTCACTGTGCGGCGACCGGGGTTGAGCGCGTGATCGCCGGCCGCTGCCAGCAGTTCGCCGGGAATGATCGTGCTGGACATGTTTTATCCTCCAATGCAGCCAGGCGGAATCAAGCAATCGGCTGGTGCACGGTGACCAGTTTGGTGCCGTCGGGAAAGGTTGCCTCGACCTGGATGTCCGGGATCATCTCGGCGACACCGTCCATGACTTCAGCGCGCGCGAGGATCGTCCTGCCTTCGCTCATGAGCTGGGCGACGGTGCGGCCGTCGCGCGCGCCTTCCATCACCGCGGCCGAGATCAGAGCCACGGCTTCCGGGTAATTCAACTTCAGGCCGCGGGCCTTGCGGCGCTCGGCCAGCAGGCCGGCGGTGAAGATCAGCAGCTTGTCTTTTTCGCGTGGAGTCAGTTCCATCGGGGTCTCGCTCGTTGGGTGCTGTTCGCAAGTCACGTGCCATTGTGGCGCGCCCTCCGAGCGCTTACGGCGGCCTGAGCTTACTCATTTTGGTGCGCGCGACCCAATCTAAATAGGCCGGGTGCAATCAATCGGTGCGGCGCAACCCAGGCTGCTCATCCTCGAAGAGCCGACCGAAGGAATCCAGCCGAGCATCATCAAGGACATCGGCCGGGTGATCCGGCTGCTGGCAGACACAGGCCTGAACGGCCAGCGGGTGGCGATCCTGTTGGTCGAGCAGTACTACGACTTCGCGCGGCAGCTGGCTGACGACTACCTGGTCATGCAGCGCGGCCAGTTCATTGCAAGCGGCAAGGGCGCTGAGATGGAGCAGAACGGCATCCGCCAGCTAGTCGCCACTTCGTAGGCAAGTGCCTACCTGATCTGTGGCAACTCCCCCTCACCCGGCACTTGGCAGCGCGTTTATTATTTTTGGACACCAACCCAAGGAGGTTCAAATGCCCGTTATTGCCTGGCTTCTCGGCGTCCCCCTCATTGTCGTGCTGGCGCTGATGTTCTTCGGCGTCCTCTAAATCAGACCCGGTCCCCGCGCCGGGTTTTGACCTGTTCGAGCTGTTCCAGGTTGCGGCCCGACAGGTCACCCCGATCGCCTTCGCTGAACTCTCCCGCGCCCGGCTCGGTGGATTCGTCCTCCGTGGCCCGGTTCGCATACGGCTGGTCATCATTGACCTCGTCCCGTGGCCTCTCGCTGGAGTCGGCAGGTCCACGATTTTTCCATGCCTTGTCGCTGTCGATTCGCTTTGAACTCATACGTTTCTCCTTGTCCCAAAAACCAAAGCGGGCCTTGAGCCCGCTTATTCTGCTGAGAGTGGAGCTCGCTCAGCGAGCGGGAACAAGCACCACCGGGTCGGCGGTCTTGGGTTCGATCGTGATCGAGTCCTGGCCGGCAGGCAGCACAACTGTCTCAACTTCGCGCAACACACCGCCGGCGGCTACGCTGCCGGTGGTGTTGCCGTAGCCCATCACTCGGGCCTGGCAAGCGGCCTGGTCTTCGCCACTCTGGACATCGCAGCGCGACGTGGCGTTGGAATTGAACTGACCACCGGCGTTGTCGAGAACCCCGCGCTTCTTGTCGGCCTGGGCGTTGCGGGCCTCCCGCAGGCAGGTGGCTTGGTCCTGCTGGGTCTTGCCGGTCATGCAGGCGTTCACTTCCTGCTGGTAGCTGCCCGATGCGTCGATGCCCGTGGCCACCTGGGCAGTCGCTGCGGTCATCGCGAGCAGGGCGGCGATACCGAAGGACACGAGGCTTTTACGCGAATGGCGGGAATCGGATGCAGACATGGCGGAATTCCTAAACAGGATGAAATTGGTGAAGTTTAGGAAGCATTCGAGCCCGGCACTGCGGGAGAGCACACCGCGAAAGGGGTGACCCATCGCTTGTCCCGCTGTAGGACAGGGCCCGCAAAGGCAGCCTAGACAGCCCAGCTGCGAGGCATGGTGGCTGGCAAATCCCAGAGCGAACGGCGCCACGACGCCCGCACGGCCTTGAGCAGGCTCAGGGCCGGCTCGACCAGCGGCGCCAGCACCCGGACCGCGATGACCCTGTTGCCCGGCGCGGTGGCCCCCGCACTGGAAGCCAGCAGATCGGCGTCGATCACCTCGCGCGCGAGCGCCAGCGCCTGGTCGCGCCGCTGCCGCGGGAAATCCGACCCCGACACCAGGAAGAGCGTGGCCAGGCAGCGCCGTCCCGCCAGCCCCAATGGACCGTTCATCAGCCGGTCGTCGCTTGCAGCGATGCGTCCGCGCTCCAGCCAATGGCCGGGCAGTTCCAGGTGCTGCAGCAAGCCGCCGCGGTCGAATGGCAGGCCTGATTCGGGCAGTCCCAGCGCCGTCACGTCCCATCCCATCAACTCGCTGCCGGGCGCCAGCTCCATCCGCAGGCGGTTCTCGGCCAGGCAGCCGCTGTAGCAGATCGCTTCCAGCGGCAGCCACTCCATGCGGGCATTCGCATCCAGCTGGATGCGGGTGGTCTGCAGTGCGGTCTCGCCTTCGGAACGGTAAAAGCGGGTCGCACCCGGCGTGGTGATCAGGCCGTGCGCACCGTCGCGAACCCGCACGCCGATCGTCAGCGTGTCGCCACCCACCAAGCCACCGGGCGGATGGACGATCACGTTGTGGCAGACGCCCTCGTCCTCCGGGTACAGGCTTTGCAGGATCCGCAGCGGCCCGTCGTGCTCGAAGCGAGCGACGCAGCGCCCGGCTTCCATGCGGTAGTCCAGGTCCAGTCGCGCGTGCCAAGGCATGGGGCGAGTTTAAGAGCTTGGCTCGCGCGTTTAATTTGCAGGAGGCTGTCGTACCGAGCTCGACCCGGGAGGAAGTCGTCATCGCGGGGTTGATCCAAGAGGAAATTGTGATCCCGGGCCTGACCCGGGATCCATGCCTCGCACGCCAATTCATCGCCCGCGGCAGCCGACGCATGCGACCCATCGGCCGGAGCCGCCGGTTGCTGCGCGACGACCCTGCGCTGCTTCGATTCCGGCGGGGACGCAGAAACTAGCCGCCCTGACGGCCGTCGTCGGACATCTGCGTCGCCATTTCCGCCTGCACCTGCCCTGCTCGGCGCCGTCAAACGGCTGCCGTGCCGCACGCGCGCTTGCCCCAAGCGTGCATCTCGAAGATATCGGGCAGCAGGTCATCAACGCACGCTATTTCTCGGGCCGCACGGACGGTCTGGCGGTCGGGCCGGGGGGACACCTGATGTCCGCCCGCACCTGACATGCTTCATTGTCCCAGCGATCCCCGATGCGCCCACCCGGTGGTGTGCTTCTCGATGTAGCTGAACAGCTCGTACATCAGCATCGCCATCGCGCCGACCACCACCAGGCCGGCGAAGGCGAGTCCCATCTGCATGGCGGAGCCAGCCGAAATCAGTAGGTAGCCGATGCCTTCGTTCGATGCCGTCATCTCGGAGACCGTCGTGCCGACGAAGGCCAGGGTGATCGCGACTTTCAGCGAGCCGTAGAAGTGCGGCATCGATCGGGGCAGGCCGACCTTCACCAGCACGTCCCACCGTTTCGCGCCCAACACGCGCAACACGTCTTCCAACTCCGGCTCCAGCGTCGCCAGGCCGGTGGCGATGTTGACCATGATCGGAAAGAACGAGATTAGGAAAGCCGTGAGGATCGCCGGTCCCGCGCCGATGCCGAACCAGACGACCAGGATCGGCACGAAGGCGGCCTTGGGCAACGCATTGAACGCGGTCATCAGCGGATAGACCGCGGCATACGCCAGCCGGGAGCTGCCGATCAAAAAACCGAGCAGCACGCCGACCACGATGGCCAGCCCGAAGCCCGCCATCGTCACCCAGTAGGTGCGCCAGGCGTGAGCGGCGATGATGGCGCGGTATTCGACCATCTGGGTCCAGATCCGCAGCGGACTGGGGAAGATGAACTCGGAGATGTTGAAGGCGACGCAGACGAACTGCCACAAGGCGATCACGGCGACCAGCAGAATCCACGGCGACCAGGCCTGAAGGCGCCGACTGGTCATGGGGTCGCCTGCGGCGTGAAAGCCCGGCCGCGGATGGCTCCGATATGGGCGCGCAACTCGTGCACGACGTCGGTGAATTCCCTGCTGTAGGTGATCTCCAGGTCGCGCGGCCGCGGCAGCACGATGTCCTTTTTCAGCATGAAGCGGCCGGGACTTTGACTCATGACGTACACCGTATCGGCCAGGAACACCGACTCGCGCAGGTCGTGCGTCACCAGGATCACGTTGAAGCGCTGCTCGGTCCAGAGGTCGCGCAGGATGCACCACAGCTCCTCGCGGGTGAAGGCATCGAGGGCGCCGAACGGTTCATCGAGCAGCAGCATCTTGGGTCCGTGGATCAGCGCGCGGCAGAGGCTGGCGCGCTGCTGCATGCCGCCGGAGAGCTGCCAGGGAAATTTGTCCTCGTAGCCGGCGAGGCCCACCTTCTGCAGCAGCCTGCGGGCTCGTTCCTCGTACTCGCGTCGCTTCGCCTTGAAGCTGCTTCGGTACGGCTCGACGATTTCCAGCGGCAGCAGCACGTTGCCCACCGTGGTGCGCCACGGCAGCAGGGACGGGGCCTGGAACGCCATGCCTGAAATCTTCAGCGGCCCGGTCACCGGCCGGCCGTCGATCTCGATCCGACCGCGGGACGGCATCTTGAGCCCGGTCGCCAGCTTCATGAAGGTGGACTTGCCGCAGCCGGACGGCCCCACGATGGCGATGAACTCGCCTTGCCCCACCTTCAGGTCGATGGCCTCCACCGCGAACTGGCCCTGCGCCAGCAACTGCGCGCTGTAGGCGAGCCAGACGTCCTTGAAGTCGACGAACGAGGCGCCCTGGGGCAGCCCGGCGCCGCTCGAACCGTGGGTCACTTTTTCGGCGCGGGCAGCACGTTCAATTCGGCCCGGGTCGGCAGGAAGGAACCGTTCCAGACTGCATCGGGATTGACCCGGGTCCTGGTACTGAAGGCATCCGACACCTGCGAGGCCATCAGCGCCAGCCGGCCGGGAACGACCTGGCCGAAGCCTTCGGTGTGCGCGTCCGGGCTGTTGACGACGGTGTCCAGCGCCAGCTTCAGGCGGCGCGTCTCCAGCTCGGTATTGATGATGCCATCGCGCGCCTTGACGTCGAGAACGGCGGCCTCAGGCCTGGCGAGAACGTCCTTGACGCCCTTGGTGAACGCGGCCAGGAAAGCTTTCAGTTGCGCCGGATGTTCCTTGAGGAAGTTCGGGTTGACGATGACGACGTTGCCATACAGCTTCACCCCGTAGGTCGGATAGGGCAGGATCACCACATCGCCGGCCTTCACGCCGCGTGCTTCCAGG
>JANXVP010000224.1 GCA_025351615.1 Ramlibacter sp.
CTGGACGTGGCGATGGCCCGCTTCCAGCACGATCGGGAATTGCGGCAACAAGCTGCGCAAGGCGGCGATGGACCCGGGCCTCAAGCTGGCGCAGGTCGCGCAACGCATCATCGACGCCGCTGAGCTGCTCGGCTGACGCCATCGCATGGTGCACCGCACAAATTCAGTGCACCCAAGCCGGATGGAAGCTGCATGAACAGCTCCTGCGACTGGCACAGCCCTTGCATCACAGCTTGCAGAAACCAATGAAGGTTTGCGGACCGGCCTGCTTCAACGGCGAAGCAGGCAGCGGTCGACCCGGACGAAGGCGTCCCGCCAAGACCCCTGTGTTGCGCGCGGACGCCTTTTTTGTAGGCATGGCTTTATCTTGCTGGAGATGCATTTGTGATGACCGCCCTGCTCGAGACCCGACTTTCGCGCCGCAGCGTGCTGCAAGCCGCCGTCGGAGCGGTTGGCCCCGCAACCGCGGCGGGCGCTCTGGGCGTGCTGCCCGCCCTTCGCTCCGCGGTCTATGCCGCCGGCTCCGACAAGCCCGAAAAGGAAGAAGTGAAGATCGGCTTCATCCCGTTGACCGACTGTGCCAGCGTGGTCATGGCCTCGGTGCTGGGGATCGACAAGAAGTACGGCGTCAGGATCGTCCCGAGCAAGGAAGCGAGCTGGGCCGCGGTGCGCGACAAGCTGGTCAACGGAGAACTCGACTTCGCGCACGTCCTGTACGGCCTCATCTACGGCGTCCACATGGGCACCAGCGGGCCCAAGAAGGACATGGCCGTGCTGATGACCCTGAACAACAACGGCCAGGCGATCACGCTGTCGAAAAAGCTCGCCGACAAAGGCGCCGTCGACGGGGCCGGCCTGGCCAGGTTGATGGCCAGCGACAAGCGCGAATACACCTTTGCCCAGACCTTTCCCACCGGCACGCATGCCATGTGGCTGTACTACTGGATGGCCGCCAACGGCATCAACCCGATGAAGCACGCCAAGGTCATCACAGTCCCGCCGCCGCAGATGGTGGCCAACATGCGGGTCGGCAACATGGACGGCTTCTGCGTCGGCGAGCCCTGGGGCCATCGCGCCATCATCGACGGCATCGGTGTCACGGCCATCACCACCCAGGACATCTGGAAGGACCACCCCGAAAAGGTGCTGGGCACCACGGCCGAATTCGTGAAGAAGAACCCCAACACCGCCCGTGCCGTCACCGCCGCCATCCTCGAGGCCGGCAAGTGGATCGACGCCAGCCTGGGCAACAAGCAGAAGATGGCCGAAACCATCGCCGACAAGAGCTACGTCAATACCAGCGTCGATGCCATCAACCAGCGCATCCTGGGCCGCTACCAGAACGGCATGGGCAAGACCTGGGACGATCCGAACTACATGAAGTTCTACAACGATGGCGCGGTGAACTTCCCCTACCTCTCGGATGGCATGTGGTTCCTGACCCAGCACAAGCGATGGGGCCTGATGAAGGAGCATCCCGACTACCTGGCCGTCGCCAGGCAGATCAACCAGGTGGAGATCTACAAGCAAGCCGCCACGGCCACCAAAACCCCGGTGCCCAAAGACGTCATGCGCAGCGCCAAGCTGATGGATGGCAAGGTCTGGGACGGCAGGGACCCGAAGAAATACGCCGAGTCCTTCCAGGTCCAGGTCTGAGCCCCAGACATCAAGGAGAACGCCATGGTCAGTGCCGTGTTCCATTCGCCGCTGGAGGTCGCCGAGACTCTCCCCGCACCCGTGCGTCCCGCAAGCATTCGCCCGGGCGCATCCGACGCCGCGCGGGACCAGGCGGTCGACGCGGTCGCGGCCGCGACACCATTGCGCGCTCCGTTCGACGCACGCGCGCTCTGGCTCAAGGTGCTGCCTCCGATCCTGGGCATCGCGTTGCTGGTGCTGATCTGGGAGCTGGTCTCGATGCGCAGCAGCAGCGGCTTGCCGGGACCCTGGGAAACGCTCAGGCAGGCGATCCAGGTCTTCAGCGATCCCTTCTACCGCAAGGGGCCGAACGACCAGGGCATCGGCTGGAACGTGCTGTCGTCGCTGCAGCGGGTCGCGCTTGGCTTCGGCCTGGCGGCGGTGGTCGGCATTCCCGCCGGATTCATGATCGGCCGCTTCAGCTTCCTGGCGCGGATGTTCAATCCGCTGATCAGCCTGCTGCGCCCGGTGTCGCCGCTGGCCTGGCTGCCGATCGGCCTGATGGTGTTCAAGGGCGCCAATCCCGCCGCCATCTGGACCATCTTCATCTGCTCGATCTGGCCGATGATCATCAACACCGCGGTCGGCGTGCAGCGCGTGCCCAGCGATTACATGAATGTGGCGCGCGTGCTCAATCTGTCGGAGTGGAAGATCGTCAGCAAGATCCTGTTCCCGGCCGTCCTTCCCTATATGCTCACCGGCGTGCGTCTGGCCGTCGGCACCGCGTGGCTGGTGATCGTGGCCGCGGAAATGCTCACCGGCGGCGTCGGCATCGGCTTCTGGGTCTGGGACGAGTGGAACAACCTCAACGTCAAGAACATCATCATCGCGATCTTCGTGATCGGCATCGTTGGTCTGGTGCTGGAATACGCGCTCATCAAGCTCGCCACCGCCTTTACGTTCGAGGAAGTGAAAACATGAACGAAAATCTCAGTACCAGGTACATCCAGATCGCCGGAGTCGAGCAGACCTTCAGCACCAGGAAGGGGCCGTTCGTCGCGCTTCGCTCCATCGACCTCGATGTCGCAAAGGGCGAGTTCGTGACGCTGATCGGGCACTCGGGCTGCGGCAAGTCGACGCTGCTGAACCTGATCGCGGGGCTTACCAGGCCGACCCAGGGCACGCTGATCTGCGCCAACCGCGAGATCTCGGGACCGGGCCCGGACCGCGGCGTGGTGTTCCAGAACCATTCGCTGCTGCCCTGGCTGACCTGTTACGAGAACGTTTATCTTGCCGTCGAGCGCGTCTTTGCCGCCACCGAAAGCCGGTCGCAGCTCAAGGCGCGCACGGAATCGGCTCTAGCGATGGTGGGCCTGACGCCGGCCGCGCAGAAGCGGCCCGGCGAAATCTCGGGCGGCATGAAGCAGCGGGTGGGCATCGCCCGCGCGCTGTCGATGGAACCCAAGGTGCTGTTGATGGACGAGCCGTTCGGCGCCCTGGACGCGCTGACCCGCGCCAAGCTGCAGGATGAACTGCTGCAGATCGTCGCGACGACCCGCAGCACGGTGGTCATGGTCACGCACGACGTCGACGAGGCGGTGCTGCTGTCGGACCGGATCGTGATGATGACCAACGGGCCGAAGGCGACCATCGTGATGTAGACCCCTGGGCCCGCGATCAGTTGCTGAACCTGCTTCTGTGACTTGCCACAAAAGGAGCACTTGAGCAGGTCAGCGCTTTCCCCGATGCGTGCCATGCGACCGAGCCTAACC
>JANXVP010000018.1 GCA_025351615.1 Ramlibacter sp.
AAGGGCAAACGGAGGGGCGCAAGCCCCCGAGAACGAGTCGGAGGCGACGCAAACCGTCGGTTTTCCTTTCCATATTTCGCATTGCGAGATATCGCGCTGTGCGCCTTCTGAAAACCACGGCTTCTTCAGCGTAGCCCTAATTGCTCCGCCGGGTGCCATGGCCGGGATGTAGCTCTGGATGAGGTCGCGATTTTCAACCACGCCTTCGAATGCGCTGAACCGGTTGCGATGGACGAATTCGCTTGCGGGCCTGCCGTGGACCGCGGATTTCCAGCCGGCATTGTCTGCCTTGTCCTCGCCGATCTGGCTCAATTCCGAGGAATAGACTGTCAGCCCGCGCAAGTCGTACACCTTGATCTTGAACACGGTGGTCTTGGCCATCATCGTGCGCACCGTGGAATCGACCGCCACGAAGCCCGGGAGCGCCATGATTTTCCTCCCCAGATCCGAGAAGCAAGCCTGCTGCGTCTGTTGCTGGCCGGCGGGCGCGACTGCTGTCGCGATGAGGCCAGGCCCGCGGCAATGGTCCACCGAAATCGATTGCGCGTTTGCCACGAGCGGGGCGAGGCGCGATTTCCACAGGACGTTTGCGAACAGATTTGTCAGCGTGACGTGGCCGGCCTGATGCACCATCAGCAGGTTGCCGCGGGCCGCCTCCTTCTGCTCTCGCGCGAGCTGCGCCTGCACCTGTCCGAAGAACGCGGTTTGTTCCTGCTGGACAACCTGGAGAAATTGCTGCTCCGCGCGCTCGAGAAGGTAGAGCGAGGCTGCAAGGACGGCAAACGCGACCAGGCTGATGATCGTGAAATAACGGGTCAGCTGAAAAGGGCCCGACCGCGACGCGCGCAGCAGCGCCATCGGTCTGGAGAGCCATGGTGTGTGCGTGGGTCGAATCTTCATGCGACCTCACTGCCCGGGATGGCAAGGTGCTGAGGCGAGCTGGTGCCTGTGCATCATGGTTGGCTGGGCCTACTTGAAGATCACCGTCTTGTGGCCATTGAGCAGCACCCGGTGCTCACTGTGCCACTTCACGGCGCGTGCCAGAACCTGGCTCTCCGTGTCGCGCCCCATGGCGGTCAGGTCCTCGACCGTCTTGCCGTGGTCGGCTCGCGCGACATCCTGCTCGATGATCGGGCCTTCGTCGAGCTCGGCCGTCACATAGTGCGCCGTGGCCCCGACCAGCTTCACGCCCCGGTCGTGTGCCTGGTGGTACGGCCTGGCGCCCTTGAAGCTGGGCAGGAAGCTATGGTGGATGTTGATGGCGCGGCCGGCGAGCTTGCGGCACAGGTCGTCGGAGAGGATCTGCATGTAGCGCGCCAGCACCACCAGCTCGGCGCCTTCCGCCTCGATGATCTCCAGCTGCCTGGCTTCGCCGTGCGCCTTGGTCGCGGCAGTCACCGGGATCTGGTGGAACGGGACGTTGTAGCTGGCGGCAAGCTGGTAGAAATCGCGATGGTTGGAGATGATCGCCCTGATGTCCAGCGGCAGCAGGCCGGACTTCCAGCGGAACAGCAGGTCGTTCAGACAATGCCCCTCCTTGCTGACCAGGATGACGGTACGCATCGGCTGCGCCGTCGCGTGCAACTGCCACACCATCCGGAACGGCTCGGCGAAGAGCTTCAGCTGGGTGTCGAGGTCGTCGCGGGTGAGCTGGCCGCAGGCAAACTGCACGCGCATGAAGAACAGGCCGGTGCCGTGGTCGTTGTACTGCGCGGCTTCCTCGATGTTGCCGCCGCGTTCGAGCAAAAAGCCGGAGACTGCGTGCACGATACCCGGCCGGTCGGGGCAGGAGAGGGTGAGGACATAGGCATGGTTCATACCTAGTGAATTGTCGCAGGGCTTGCGCCAGCGGGCTGCTCGCAATTTTCCCAAGCACGCGCGGCAGTGACAAAATAGCTTTTTGCCCGTTCGACTGGAGACTCGCCATGGCCTACAACGACTTCAACATGGACAACCACTGGTTGCCCTTCACACCGAACCGCAGCTTTCGCAAGAACCCGCGCATCTTCGTGGCTGCGGACGGCATGGAGTTCACCACCCACGACGGCAACAAGGTCGTCGACGGCATCTCCAGCCTGTGGTGCGTCGGTGCCGGCCACAACCGCAAACCCATCAACGAGGCGATCAAGAAGCAGCTCGACACGCTGGACTACGCCACGGCTTTCCAGGCGTCCAACGACAAGGCCTTCAAGGCGGCCGAAATGATCGCTGGCATGGCGCCGGGCGACCTGAACAAGGTGTTGTTCTGCAACTCGGGCTCGGAAGCTGCCGACACTTCGCTGAAAGTCGCGCTGGCCTACCACCGCGCGCGTGGCGAAGGTCACCGCACGGTCTTCATCGGCCGCGAGAAGGGCTACCACGGCGTCGGCTTCGGCGGCATGAGCGTGGGCGGCATTCCCGCCAATCGCAAGATGTTCAGCACCTCCCTGCTTCCGCGTGTGGACCATATGCGCTTCATCCACGACCCGGTGAACAATGCCTACATCAACGGCGTGGAGCCGGTGTTCCAGGAAGACCTGCTGCTGGAACTGGAGAACCGCATCCTGCCGCTGCACGATCCGTCCAACGTGGCCGCGATCATCGTCGAGCCGGTCGCCGGCTCGGCCGGCTGGTACCTGCCCCCCAAAGGCTACCTGCAGCGCTTGCGAGAGATCTGCGACAAGCACGGCATCCTGCTGATCTTCGACGAGGTGATCACCGGTTTCGGCCGCATGGGCACCAACTTCGCAGCCGACTTCTACGGCGTCGTGCCCGACATGCTGAACTTCGCCAAGTGCGTCACCAATGGCGTGATTCCGCTGGGCGGCGTGATCTGCCGCGACAAGCTGTACGACGCGATGATGAAGACCGACGCACCAGAACACGTTGTCGAGTTCTTCCACGGCTACACGTATTCCGGCCACCCGGTGGCCTGCGCCGCCGCCACCGCGACGCTCGACCTGTTCAGGCACGACAAGCTGTTCCAGCGTGCCGGCGAAATGGGCAAGGTGCTGGGCAATGCTTTCCACAGCACCTTCAAGGGCATGCCGAATGTCGTCGGGATCCGCAGCTTGGGGTTGGCCGCCGCGGTGGAACTGGCGCCGCTTGCCGGCTCCCCGGGCAAGCGGGCTTATGACATCTTTCTGGACTGCTTCAAGAACGGTGCGCTGGTGCGACCGGCGGGCGACGTGCTGGTGATTGCGCCGCCATACATCGTGGAGAAGTCGCACATCGACACCCTGGTCAACGTGCTGGCCGATGCGATCCGCAAACACGCGTAGCGCGGCGTTCGCCCGAGTCCGATTTTGAGGGAACTTGAATTGATCCCTGCCAAGGTCGGCGTCATGGTCCCGACCTTCAACCGGCCCGACCTGCTGCGCTCGTGCGTGCTGCAACTGGCGGCGCAGTCACGAGCGCCGGACGTCATCTGCGTTCACCAGAACGGCCACCCGCAGTCCTACCAGTGGGCGATCGAGGACCTGCGCAGCGCGTCGCGACTGGTGTGGTTGCACACGCCGCAAAAGATCGACCAGCACCAGTGGTACGCCGTGCCCCTGCGCCACCTGCTCGGCATCGGATGCACCCATTTCTTCTGGGCCGACCATGATGATCTGTACCTGCGGGATCATGTCGCGCGCGGGCTGGACGATTTGAAGGGCCATGATTTTTCAGTGTCACGCCAGTGCGGGTTGCTGTTCACCCGGGCCGCGGATTTCCGCTATGCGCACGAGGTTGCGTTCACGTCCCATGCGCCCGGCGGCATGTGTTCGACCATGTGCTTCAACCGCCGCTTTGCCGAACAATTGCTGGAAGACATCAGCGCCGACACCACACATCAGTACACGGACAACGTGCTTGCCCATGTCACCATGCCCCGCTTCCGCTGTCACCTGTCGGACCGGCGCACCTGCATCTACCATTCCCACGAAGGATCGGTCACCTCGCACGGGTGGCTGGACAAGGCGTTCCAGTAGATCGTCCGCTCGCAGGCAATTCGCGCCAAGCGCTCATGGCTTCATCTGGCGCTGGAGTTGCGCGCAGTAGTCTTTTGCCTGAGGCTCGGGTGTCAGCGTCACGGAGCGCACCCGCAACTCTGCTGCCAGGTGTAGCGGTACCCCCAGCGTTTCATCGACGTGGCCTGCTCCCGCCAGAAGAACCACTGTTTTGCCCGGCGTGACCGCCTGCTCGAGAGTCTGTGCCATGGTCCGGTCACGGGCGATCTGCATCCGCGTCATCGGGCCGATTTGCGCCTCGGGCAACAGGTTGCAATGGCCCAGCCGGATCGCCTGCTGCTGGGCTTCGAGGGCCGGTCCGGAAAGAAATGTTTCCAGCTTGCCATCATCCATGGCGGTGCGCCATTGCGCACGCGGCAGATTGGCTCCCAGCACCGGCACCCCTGCGGCCACGGCTGCCATCACGGCCGGCCCGTAGCTGCGCCAAGGCCAGCCCGAGTCATCCCAATGCAATGCCGTTTGCACGGCGGCTTCCGGGGCGTCCGGAAGCAGGCCTGCCGTGGAGGCGCCCTGGGCTGTCATTTCGAGCGCCAGCGCCGCCAGCCGTCCCCGCGCCGCCAGGGTCTGGACGACCCGCTGATGCAGTTCCTGGTGCCCGGGCGCGTCGTGCTGCTCGCCGAGCAGAAGCACGTCGATCTCCGGGGCGCCGGGGTCCCCAGGCAATCCGGGGGGCAAGGGGAGCGACGAACAACTCGCCAGCAAGAACAGTCCAATGGCGGCGAATCGCAGATGCATGCAACGATACTAAGCGTTCCTGCCGACCGGCGCGACGCTTGCCCTCATGACGCTGAATTCCCCCGTCCGCATTGCCGGTACGCTGGTGCTGGCCCTTGCCACTGCCGGAATTTGCACCTGGCTGCGCGCGCCGCTGCCCTGGATGATCGGGCCGCTGGTGAGCACTGCCCTTGCTTCGATGCGCGGTGCGCCGACCCAAAGCTGGAACCCGCTTCGCAACGTGGCGCAGTGGACTATCGGCACCGCCTTGGGCCTGTACTTCACGCCGCAGGTGGCGGGGCTGCTGGCCAACCTCTGGTGGATGATCTTGCTGGCGATTGGCTGGGCGCTCGTTCTGGGTTGGGCCTTCGGTACCTGGATGTACCGCGGACAGGCCGCGCGGCTGCAGGGAACCGACCACCAGAAGCGCGCCACCTGCTATTTCGCGGCTTCGATCGGCGGCGCTTCCGAGATGACGCTGCTGGCGGAACGCGAGGGTGCGCGGACCGACCTGGTGGCGGCGAGCCATAGCCTGCGGCTGCTGCTGGTCACGATCCTGGTGCCCTTTGCCTTCACCTTCAGCGGCTTGCACGGCATCGACCCGACACCCCCAGGGCCGCGGGTCGTGCAGTGGGACGGGCTGGCGCTGCTGGCGCTGGCGACTGGCGCTGGCGCCTGGCTGATGGCGCGCTCCGGCCGCGCCAATCCGTGGTTCATCGGCGCGTTGCTGGTGGCTATCGGCCTGACGATCGCCGGGTTCGACTTGTCGGCCATTCCGCAGTGGATGACGAACCTGGCGCAGCTGGTGATCGGCGTCAGCCTCGGCGTGCGATTCGAGGCGCGCTTCGTCCACACGGCGCCGGGCTGGCTGGTGTCGGTCGTGGCGGGAACTTTGGGGATGATTGCCCTGAGTGCGGGCTTTGCAGCGCTGCTGGCCTTAGGCACCGGTGTGCACCCGGCGACCATGATTCTCGGAACCTCTCCAGGTGGCATCGCCGAAATGGCGATCACCGCAAAAGTCCTTCAACTCGGCGTCCCGATGGTCACGGCCTTGCAGGTCTGCCGCCTGGTGGCCGTGTTGATGCTGGTCGGGCCGCTGTTTCGCTGGCGCTATGGCCGTGAGGCGAAACCCTGACCCTCAGTGCAT
>JANXVP010000252.1 GCA_025351615.1 Ramlibacter sp.
CTGGACGGGCCCATGCAGTGATCGCCGCCAGCATCGGCGCACTGGCTTTCGCCAAGGACAGCCGTATCCGGCTGATCGGCGTCACGTCGGCGCGGCGCAGCAAGTATCTGCCCGACATTCCGACGATTGCAGAGAGCGGACTGCCCGGCTATGAATTCGATTCCTGGTTCGGCCTGCTGGGCCCAGCCGGCATCCAGCCGGCCGAAGCCAACCGCATCAACGCCGCGATGGCCAGACTGCTGAAAGACCCGGCGATCCTGGAGCGGCTCGACAAGCAGGGGATCGAGCCGCGGGCCATGAGCAATGCCGACTTTGGCCGCCTGCTGGCCGCCGACTACGAGCGCATGGCCAGGGTCGTCAAGGCGTCGGGCGCCAGACTCGACTAAGCGCCGCCCGGCTCATTCCGCCGTGATCCCGTTCTGCCTGATCAGTTCGCCATAGCGTGCCAACTGCGTCCGGGTGGACCGGCCGAGCTCGTCGGGCGAGGTGCCGCGCGGCGTCAGGCCTTGTGCAACCAGCTTTTCGCGCACCTCGGGATCGGCCAGCGCCTTGGCCACTTCCGCGCTCAGGAACTGCACGATGCCCTTGGGCGTGCCGGCCGGCGCCATCATCGCGAACCACGAATTGAACTCGAAGCCCGGCAAGCCCGATTCGGACACGGTGGGCACGTCCGGAAACTGCGGCATCCGGCGCGGCGTCGTGACGCCGACCAAACGCAGCTTTCCGGCCCTGACCAGCGAGTTGACGGTGGCGATGCCCTGAAATGCGGCGTCGACCTCCTTGCCGGCGACGCCCATCGCCGCCTGCGTCGCCCCCTTGTACGGCACATGCGTCATCTGCACGCGCGCCTGCGACGCGAACAGTGCCATCGCGATGTGCTGCGGGCTGCCGTTGCCGCCGGAGCCGTAATTGATCTTGCCCGGCGCCTGGCGCGCGCTGGCGATCAGGTCGGCTGCGCTGCGTTGCGGCGCCTCGGCATTGACCACCAGCCCCCACTCCACCGTCGCCACCAGCGACACCGGCTCGAAGTCCTTCAGGATGTCCCACGGCATCTTCGTCTGCAGGTTGGGCAGCATGGTCATGATGCTGTCGTTGAAGCCGCCCAGCGTGTAGCCGTCCGGCGCCGCCTTGGCGACCGCACCTGCGCCGATCAGGCCCGCGGCGCCCGGCTGGTTCTCGATCACGATCGCCTGGCCCAGGTTCTGGCCCATCTTCTGCGCCACGATGCGTGCCGCGTTGTCCACGGCGCTGCCGGCCGCCAGCGGCACGATCATCCGGATGGTCTTGTTCGGATATCCGGCTGGCACCGGTTGCCCGGTGACGATGCCGCAGCCCAGCAAGGCGCACAGCAGGGTTGCAAGGTGGCGGCGGCTCATTGTTGTCATGGGGGTTGTCTCCGGAAACTCAGCTCGATTGCAGGCGGGGCATGCCCATCTCGTCGGCGAAGGCGTCGAGTTGCTGCAGCAGCACCGATCCGATCGCGATGCCGTCGCGCGCGTTGGTCATGCGCTTTTCGTGGCTCTGCTCGCCGGGCAGCCAGATCCGCTCGACGTCCGGCATCCGTTCGCTCGCGCGCAGTTCGCGCACCAGCCTGTCCACCCGCGCCTTGAAGCCGGCGACGTCGCCGAACGCGTTCAGGTCGATCGCCATGACGGCCTGCCCGGTATTGGTCGTGGTCGTGTCGTCGTGGTTGAAATCGATGACTTCGCTGCCCATCGCCGCGCCGTTGAGCGTGCCGGCCAGCAGGCCGACGATCAGCGACAGCCCGTACCCCTTGTAGCCGCCGATGGGCATCAGGAAGCCTTCCCCGGCGCGCTTCGGGTCCGTCAGCGGCTGCCCGAGACGGTCGATCATCCAGCCCACCGGCATCTGCTCGCCGCGCTGGGCCTTGGCCTTGACCTTGCCATAGGCGGCAACGGTGGTCGCCATGTCCAGCACCACAGGCGGCTCCTCGCCAGCGGGCACCGCGACGGCGATCGGATTGGTCGACAGCAGCATGTCCAGGCCGCCCCAGGGCGGCAGGTGGTTGGCGTTGCCGACCGCGAAGTAGAGGCCGATCATGTCGTGCGCCACCGGCATCCGCGCGTAAAGCGATGCCGGCCCCGCATGGTTGCTCAATCGCGAACCGACCCAGCCGATGCCGCAGGTGCGCGCTTTGTCGATCGCCAGCTGCGCCGCCCGCTGCATGACCAGGTGGCCCATGCCGTTGTCGCCATCGAGCACAGCCATGGCGGGACGCTCCTGCACCACCTTGATGTCCGGGTTCAGGTTGATGCCGCCGGCGCGGATACGGCGCGCATAAGGCAACAGGCGGATCACGCCGTGGCCGTCGGAGCCTTGCAGTTCCGCTTCGGCCATCAGGCCACCGACGATCGCCGCGTCGGCCGCCGGCAATCCCAGGCGGGTCATCGCCAGCGTGATGAACTCGCTCAGGCGCGCGAACCGGACCCTGGAATCAGCCATTGCGCATTCTGTCCTTGAGCGCCAGCACGGCGCAGTCGGAACTGCTCAACACGGGACAGCCGAGGCTCTCCTGCACCAGGGGCAGCGCGGCGGCCATCGAGAACTGCGCCAGCATCACGACGTCACAGCCACCCAGGTTGCGTGAGGCCTCGGCAATCTTGCGGTGGTGCTGGTCGGCGCGGCCTTGCGCGAGATCCTGCATCGCCTCGGCAACGAACTCCGTGCGCAGCGCGATCTTTTTGCCGCGCTCGCCCGCCATTTGCAGCAGTTCGGCCGACATCGATGCAATCGACGCCTCGAAGGTGGCGATCAGCCCAAGCGTACCGCCCGCATTGCCGCATTGCGCCAGCGCCTGATCGAACATCGCTTCGTTCGGCTTCAGCGTCGGCAGGCCCACCGCTCGCCCGGCCGCCTCGATGGCCGGGCCGAATGCCGAGCACGTGAACAGGATGGCGTGGCAGCCGGTGCCCTTCGCATACGACGCCAGGTCGATAAAGCGCTGCACCATCGGCGCATTCAGGCTGCCCGCTTCAGCGCGGTCGACCGACAGGCTGTCGTCCAGGAGGTTCATGCGGCGCGCTTCCGGCCAATGCCGGACGAAGGCCGCTGCGATGGGATCGACGGCCAGCGCCGTCGCGTGGATCAGGGCGATCCGGGGAGCAGGGGTCTTCATAGACCGATCATAAAGCGCAGCCCGCGGCACGCACCGGGATCGCCCTCGCGGTGGGAGTCTTCAGCCGCCGGTCAGGATGAAGCCGGAAGATGCCTGTTGCGCCTCGAGCTGCGCTGCATAGCGGGCGCCGGTGCGGGCATTGATGATGTGCAGGCGGGTTTCGACCGGAAGCTTCTCGGTGTTCTTGCCGTTCCAGCGATTGCGGCCGCGGGTGGACAGGTTGTAGAAGATCGAGACGCCCTCGCGCAGCTTCTCGGCGCGGTCACCCGCGCTGAGATGGAGTCCGGCGATGCGGTTGGCGCTCCATTCCGCGGCTTCCTTCATGTGCATCGCGGCGACGTGGATCGCTTCGACCGAATCGTTGGGGTTGCGCAGGCCGAGGGCGCGCGCAGTGGCGGGTTCGAACTGGGCCAGGCCCAGGTTGGGCGTGCCGTCCTTGCTGGCGCCCATGCGCGGGATCCAGGAGGTCTCGGCGTTGATGATGCCGTACACGTCCTTGAAGCTCAATCCCACTTGTTGCAAGCCGGCGCGGTCGGCAGCCGACTTGGCCAGCAGCACGCGGGAGCTGTCGTCCGGGGTCAGCAGTCTGTCGCTGCCGATCCGGGTTTCGACCCAGTGGATCTTCGCGCGCAACTTGGCGTAGTAGCCGTCATCGCGGCTGACAGGCAACTGCGCAACTGGAGTGGCTGTGGATGGAAGGGTCAGGCTTTGGGAAGATGCGACGACCGGCTGAGCGACGAGCGAAGCCTGGACCGGCGGGACCGGAGCCTGGGTGCGAAACCATCCTGCCACGGCGACGATCTCCAGCGACAAGGCGAGCATGCAGCCGGCGGCGGCGGTAGCGGTCCAACTCATCTTCAGCATTGGTGTAGTCCCTTTCTTACAGCCCGGGCAGACCGGTCCTACAGGGCCTTAGTTCACTGGTGTTGCAATTTCGCGTCTTGCTGAGCCAGGTCAAAGAATGGCTCATGCGTGGGAAAGCCATGCCTGGCAATGCCTTTAAATCGAAGGTGGTCATCCATCCAAAAAGTAACATTTCTGGACGGATCGCGATTGACTCGATAAACCGCTCCCCCACTGAGTTGGCCAGAACACGCGGAGCGAGTCTGTTTTGTAGTCCAGCGGCCTACAGGAAGCTCAGGCGTTCGGCTGGCCGCGCATGCAGAGCGTGCAGCCGACGCAGCGAATCAGATCACAGGCATGGTGCTGCTGCGCAATTTTGGACTGCGCAGGGGAGCATCGCTGTCGGCGTGCCTAGCCCAGCAGCCGTTTCAGCTCGCCGCTCTGCAGCAGCGCCTGCACCTCGCTGAAGCCGCCGACCAGCGTCCCCTTGACGAACACCATCGGAAAGGTCGGCCAACCGGTCCACATCTTCAGCGCGTTGCGTTCGCGCCAGGTGTTGAAGTAGCTGCCGTACTCGAGGTACTTGAAGGGCAGCCCCGCTTGTTCGAGCGCCGCCCGCGCCTTCTTCGGGAACGGATTCATCGCCATGCCGACAACCACCACGTCGTTGGCCCGGATGGCGCCCATCACCTCCTGGACCATCGCCTGCTGGTGCCCGGCCACCTTGCTGCGGATGGCGGGATGGACGTGGTCGTCGTCGAGGATCGGGCGTGGCATGGAAACTCCGGAAGTTGGCTCGCACAGTAGCACAGCAGCCGCTTCACGAAGGGTCGGGCCGGCGGTGGAGCGGATACCATCCGTGCCAGCACAACCCTCAGCAGCCGCGATTCCGGAGAGACCAGCATGACCCCCATCCCAGACCCCGCGTCGTCGCCGGCAAGCAACGGTGCGACGATGAAATCCTGGTGGATCCGCACCGAGGGCAACGCCATGCGACTCGAGCTGCGGGAGACCCCGATGCCCGAGGCCAAGGCCGGCCAGGTGCGGGTGCGCATCCACGCAGCGTCGCTCAATCGAGGCGAGTTCGTCGCCGGCCTCGGCCTGCACGCTGCCGCAGGCCCCGCGCGGCCCGCCGGATTCGAAGCCGCGGGCGAGGTCGACCAGGTCGGCTCGGGAGTGACCCAGATCCGCCTGGGCGACCGCGTGATGGGCCGCTGCGAAGGCGCGTTTGCGCAGTTCGGCTGCATCCATGCAAGCGAAGCCCTGGCGGTGCCGCCGGCGCTTGACTGGGCGCAGGCCGCCAGTACCAGCCTGGTCTACAGCACCGTGCACGACATCCTGATCGGCCAGGGCAAGCTCAAGGCCGGCGAATGGGTGCTGGTCGCAGGCGTTTCGTCCGGGGTCGGGGTCGCGGCATTCCAGGTGGCCAGGGCGCTGGGCGCCCGCGTCATCGGAACGTCGGGGTCGAGCGACAAGCTGGCGCGACTGCGGCCACTCGGCCTGGACATCGGGGTCGCGACGCGCGGCCCAGGGCTGGCCGAAGCGGTACGCCAGGCAACCGACGGCCACGGCGCCGACCTCGCCGTTAACAACGTGGGCGGCTCGGTGTTCGCCGAGATCGTCGAGGCGCTCGCCTTCGAAGGCCGGATGGCGACGGTGGGCTATGTCGACGGTGTGGTGACAGCCCAGATCGATATCCTGGCGCTGCACAAGAAGCGCCTGACGCTGTACGGCGTGTCCAACAAGCTGCGCAGCATGGCGCAGCGGATCGAGGCGACACAGCGCTTCGCGCAGGACGTGATGCCGTATGTCGCGCAAGGCACGATCGCACCGCTGATTGACCGCGTCTTCCCGTTCGAAGAACTCGACGCCGCCAGGCGCTACATGGAAGGCGGCACACACCTCGGCAAGATCGTCTTGCGGGTCGCCTGAGTGGGCCACGTGCGCCGCTGATGCGTGCTCCCGGCCGCGACCCGACGCACTGACGCTGTCGTCCGCCACCTGACCTGGATCCAGGTCACGGTTGCGAGGCGGTCAGCCGACTGTCTGCACCAGCACGATCAGAAACAGGCCGCTGTCCAGGATCAGGGCGGCGCTGATCAGCCGGCTCAAAAGATCGTCGACCACATCCGGCACCCAGACCTGCCTGGCATCCGGGATCTCGACCAGCATCCGCCACCCTGCGCGCAGCAGCAGCATGCACATGGCCATCGCCGCCAGCGAAACGATCAACTTCATCAACACGTGATTGGCCCTCCAGGCGCAGCGGATTGTGCCATCCGCTGCGCAGGAAACCACTGGCGTTACACCTTCAGACGTTACAGCCGGCAGCGCGAGAGATCGCGGAGCAAAGCGCCTCGGCGCCCATGCGCTTATTGCAACTGCCGCAACAGCCTGCCGATGAAGTCGTTGAGGATTCCGCCCAGCGCGTCCTGCGGGCGTTGCCTGGGGCGCGGCGACGGCGGGGCCGGCCGGGGCCGGGGAATGTCGAACTCCGCCTGCGCGTCGATCCAGCGCGCGCGCAGCGCCTGCTGAAAAAACTCGCCGACCATCGGCAGGGCGCTGCGGGCGCCCTGCCCCCATGCATCGCCCATCGTGACGCGGTTGTCGTTGAAGCCGACCCAGGCTCCCGCGACCAGCTGGGGATGCATCAGGATAAACCAGCCGTCGCTGTGGTCCTGCGTGGTGCCGGTCTTGCCGGCGACGTCGGCCTGGATGCCGTACCGCTGGCGGATGGCGACCCCCGTGCCGCGATCGACAACGCCACGCATCACGTCCACCAGCGTCAGCGCTTGCTCGCGGGCCATTCCCCGCTCGATCGGCGGCGGGTGGAATTCCTCGAGCACCTTGCCGCCACGCCCTTCGATCCGCGTCACCAGCACCGGCTCCACATAGCTGCCGCCATTGGCGATGGTGCCGTACGCGGTGACCATTTCCCGGAGCGTGACGGGGCTGGTCCCCAACGCCAGCGATGGCACCAGGTCGAGCCGGCTTTGCCGGATCCCCATCGCTTGCGCGAGCTGGGCTACCCGGGGCGGGCCAACCTTCTGCATCACCTGCGCGGTGATCGTGTTTTTCGAAAAGGCCAGCCCATCGCGTAGCGTCACGGGCTCGCCGGTCGGCGCAGTTGAGTCGCTGGGCGTCCAGACGCCGCCGCCTTCGAACCGCATCGTCACCGGCTGGTCGATGAACGTGTCCTCCGGCGAGAAGCCAAGCAGGAAAGCCGCGCCATACACGAAGGGCTTGAAGGTGGACCCGGGCTGGCGCCGGGCCTGCGCCACGTGGTCGAATTGCTCCTGGCTGAAGTCGCGGCTGCCGACCCACGCCTTGATGTAGCCGTTGCGCGGGTCCAGCGCCAGAAAGCCCGCCTGCAGCAGGGCGCGCTCGTCCTGGCCGCGCCGCCGCCGGCCGTCCGCCAGCGGCTGCAGTTGCGCCAGCTGCCGCGCCACCGCCTGGTTGGCAGCTTTCTGCAGCCGCGAGTGCAGCGTCGTGCGCACCACCAGGGCGTCGGCATAGATGTCGTAGCCCTTGCGGTCCGCCCATTCGATCAGCCATTTGCGCAGGTGCATCGCGACGTGCGGCGCCGGGCCGATCGGCTCGACCTGGCGCTCGAAATCGAGCTTGAGCGGCCGCGCAGCCAGGGCCTGCAACTGCTTCGGGTCGAGCTTGCCGAAGCTCGCCATCTGCGCCAGCACCAGGTTGCGGCGTTGCAGCGCGCGCTCCGGATTGAGCACCGGGTTGTACGCGCTGGTGCCCTTGAGCATGCCGATCAGCGTCGCACTTTCCAGCACGTCGAGCCGGTCGGCGCCCTTGTCGAAATAAGTGCGCGCCGCCATCTCGATCCCGAAGGCGTTGTAGAGAAAAGGCACGGTGTTGAGGTAGGTCTCAAGAATTTCGTCCTTGGTGTAGACCGACTCGATCTTGAGCGCCGTCACCGCTTCCCTGGCCTTGCGGGTCAGGGTCGCAGAGCGCCCGATCTCCTCCGGGTACAGATTGCGCGCCAGTTGCTGGGTGATGGTGGAGCCGCCCTGCATGTCGCCCGACAGGGTTCTCAGGATGGCCCCCGCAGTACGCCGCAAGTCGATGCCATGGTGCTGGTAAAACCGGCGGTCCTCGGTGGCGATCAACGCGTTGACGACGTGCGGCGAGATATTGCGCAACCTGACCCATTGCCGGTTGATCCGCTTGTATTCGGCCAGCACCACGCCGTCCGCCGACATCAGCACCGCCGGCGTTTCGGACTGCGCCTTGCGCAGGTCGCCGATGCCGGGCGTGAACGGAATCAGCAGCAGCAGCCAGGCGAGCAGCAGCGCCGGCAAGGCCAGCGCGGCGAGCACGGGATGCTGGCGGACCAGGCTCCAGCCACGGGCCAGCTGTTGCGCGGCGAAAGCCGCCAAGCGGTGAACGACCGGTGTCATCCGTGCAGCCTAGGGCCACAGGTGCCTGGCAGGCGTAGGACAGTGCCCACTCAGCGTTCCGCGATGTAGTGCTGCACCGTGACCGGCTCGCCGGCCACCAGGAATTCGCGCACGCGCGTTTCCAGCGCCTGGTCGGCCTCGGTGGCGCGCGCGCGCTGGTGCAGGTAATCGGCCCAGGACGTGACGATGAAGCGCTCGACATACCGCGAGTTGTCGCCCAGGTCGCGGTAGATGCGCCAGAGGGTGGCGCCGTCGCGCCGGCGGGGCGCGCGCAGTTGCGTCACCGCGTCGAGAAAGGCTGGCGACGCTCCGTCCCGCACCCGGTAGCCGATCTCGACCGAAACCGGCCCGTCCTCTGGCCGCGGTTCGGCCACCACGAACAGCTCTTCCCAGGGGGTGCCGGGCGTCACTTCGTGCTGCTCGCCCATGCGCAGCGGAAACGGCCTGACCAGCAACAGTCCCCCGAGCATCGAGACCGACGCAACGCACAACGCCACCGGCAACCCGGCGACACCGGACACCGCGCCCCAGAACGCCGACCCGAACGCGAACGAGCCCAGCGCGCTCAGGGTGTGCAGGGCGGCGGCCCGCGAACGAACCCAGGGCGGCGCGCTGGTCTGCGTCGCGGTGTTGAAGGTCGACATCACCGCCATCCAGGCCGCGCCGCCGAACACCAGCGCCGCATACACCACGATCGGGATCCGCACCAGCGCCGCCACGGCCATCACCACGGCAAACACCACGCAGCTGATGCTCACCAGCGCTTCCAGTCCGATCCGTGCGCGCACCTTCCCCAGCACCAGTCCTGCCGCCACCGCACCCGTGCCCAGGCACGCCATCAGCAGGCCGAAACCGGCCGCGCCGAGCCCGAGCTGGCGCTGGCCGATGACCGGCAGCAGCGCCCACAGGGCCGATCCTGATGCGCTGTACGCCATGGTGCGCAGCAGTTGCGCCAGCACGATCTTCGAATGGCGGGCGAAGCGCAGGCCGCTGAGCGTGCCGCCCCACAGCCGCTCCGCCGGCAGCCGCGACTGCGGGTGCGGCCTGGGCGGCCACCTGCGAATGGCCTGCATCATCACCAGCAAGCTGCCGACCGCGATGGCGAAGACCCACCCCGCGCCCCAGGCGGCGAACACCACGCCCGCCATCGCCGGGCCTAGCGCTCGCGCGGTGTTCCAGGCGATCGACATCGCCGTGATGGCCTGCGGCATGTCCTCGCGAGGGACCGTATCGGCGACGGTCGAATTCCAGGCCGGCGAAAACAGCGCCGTGCAGCAGCCCGCGACAAAGGTGAAGAACAGCAGCGTGCCCGGGCCGGCTACCCCGGCCAGCAGCAGCAGCGCCAGGACCACGACGGTGGCCGCCTGCACCGCCAGCGCCGACAGGATCAGGCGCCGCCGGTCGGTGGTGTCGGCCAGCACGCCCGAGGGCAGCGAGAGCAGGAACATCGGCAGGAACACCGCCGTCTGTACCAGTGCGGCGAGAAAAGACGAGCCCGTCATCTCGACCATCAGCCAGGACGCCGCCATGGACTGCATCGCGTTGCCGATGAAGTACACCGCGCTGCTGGCCCACAAGCCCCGGAATGCGGGAAAGCGCAGCGGGCTCCAGAGCGAATGCGAGGCGGCGGAAGTCATCGTCCGATTATTCACGAGGCAAAATGCGGGCAGCCAAGCCCGGCCTCATCCCCTTTTATCACCTGACCATGTCCTCTACCCTTGCGCCCGCCGCTGCCATACCGCCGTTCCATCTTGCCTTTCCGGTGCACGACCTGGCTGCGGCGCGGGCGTTCTACGGCGACCTTCTCGGCTGTCCCGAGGGCCGCAGTTCCCCGGACTGGATCGACTTCAACTTCTACGGCCACCAGATCGTCGCGCACCTGGCGCCCGGGGAATGCGGACACCGCAGCTCCAGCAAGGTCGACGATCACGACGTGCCGGTACGGCATTTCGGTGCGGTACTGAACCTCGCGCAGTGGCAGGTGCTGGCCGGCAAGCTGCAGGCGGCCGGAACGAATTTCGTGATCGAGCCGTACATCCGCTTCAAGGGCGAGGCGGGCGAACAGGCCACGATGTTCTTCCTCGATCCTTCGGGCAACGCCGTCGAAATCAAGGCCTTTGCCAACCTCGATTCGCTGTTCGCCACATAAGGCCAGCGACGGCGGCCGAACGGGTTTCCGCTCACTGAAGCTTGATGTGCTGCGCCGTGATGACCCGCTTCCAGCGGTCGATATCGCGCAGGTACATCTCGGTG